>CAZRNK010000424.1:0-2119 GCA_964601435.1 uncultured Oscillospiraceae bacterium
ATGGGATGGAAAATGTTATACTGGCCTCAACAAGTTTTGCTCCGTGGAAAACTTATAAAAAGGAGAGGAATTTCTATGAAGAAGCGCATTCTTTCCATGCTTTTGGCCCTGGCGCTGTGCCTATCTCTGGCGGAAACTGCCCTTGCTGCCAGCGAGCGCGAGCCCAACGGCAGCGCTGAGACGGCCACGGCCATTTCCGTTAACGAGACGGTCAATGCCACCTTCACCCATACCGGGAGCTCCGGAGATACGGACTGGTATGTCTTTTCCGTCCGCGAGCCGGGGGGCGTGACCCTCCGCTTTGAGACCCCTGCGGAGATGCGCTTTTACGCCCAGCTGTGTATGCCCACGAGCACTGGGGAACTGCAGACCGTCTATTCTGAGAGCTTCTCGGCAGTGACCACAGCTGCCACGCCCACGGTCACCCGCTCCTCGTACACCATTTACCTGGCGGCGGGCACCTGTTATCTGGATATGTACGCAAACGCATATAATGACGGGGACTACAGCTTCCGGGCGGATTTCACCGCCAGGGACGCCGGCACCCTGGAGTACCAGCCCAACGGCGACAGCCAGCAGGCAAGTGCCATCGCGCTGGATACGTCTGTGGCCGGCAGTTTTATTGCCTGGAATGACAATGGGGACACAGACTGGTACAGCTTCACCGTCCGCGAGCCGGGGGGTGTAATCCTCCGCTTTGAGACCCCTGCGGAAGTGCGCTTTTCCGCCACGCTGTACATGCCCGAGCGCTCCGGGGAGCTGCGGCTCATCTATTCTGAGAGCTTCTCGGCGGTGACCACAGCCGCCACCCCCACAGTCACCCGCTCCTCCTACACCATCTATTTGGCGGCGGGCACCTATTATTTGAATATGTACGCCAACCGGTACAACCAGGGCGAGTATACTTTCCAAGCTGACTTTACCGCCCGGAGCGCCGGGACGTTGGAGAATCAGCCCAACAGCGGCAGCCTGGAGGCCACCCCCGTCAGCTTGAACACGGCTGTGGCCGGGAGCTTTATTTCCTGGAATGACAATGGGGATACGGACTGGTACAGCGTTACCCTGCCCCGGTCCGGCAGCCTGTACCTGTCTATTCAGACCCCGGCCTCGGTGTATTTCACAGCCACGGTCTACGAGGTGTGTGCAGACGGCAGTCTGGAGTCGATTGCCCATGAATACGTCACTGACTCCTCCAGCCAGGCGGGGACGACGAAGACCACGGTTACGGATTCCCTGTACCTGGATGCAGGGACCTACTATATCCGCCTGTATGCCAGCCGGTATAACGACGGGGAGTACAGCTTCCAGGCCTATACCGACGCTGTCTCCGTCCCCACTGACTGGGCCCGGGAGCAGGTGTACGCCGCCATTGACGCCGGCCTGGTGCCCGACAGCCTCCAGACCGGCTACACCGACCCCGTAACCCGGGGCGAGGTGGCGGAGATGTTCATCCGGCTCATTGAGGCCTGCGCCGGGAAGAGCATCGAGGCCGTCATGGCCGACGAGGGCGTGCGCATAGACTATGACGCCTTTACCGACACCCGGGATGAGTCGGTCCTGGCCGCCCATGCCCTGGGCATCATCTATGGCGTGGGGGATGGCCGCTTCGACCCCAATGGCACCCTGACCCGTTCCCAGATTGCGGCCATTCTAAACCGGATTGCCGCCCTGATGGGGGTGCGCACCAGCGGCTACAGCCACAGCTTTACGGACGTGACGGGCCACTGGGTCAGCGGCGAGCTGGGCTGGCCCGTCCACGCCGGGATTATCGTGGGCGTGGGGGACAACCGCTTCGACCCGGAGGGGCCCCTGACCACGGAGCAGGCAATTGTGATTGCCTACCGGGCCCTGGTGGCGCTGACCTGAGATTTGCCCCGGTGAGCAGGCGCCCAAGAATAAAATAGCATGTAGGAATCCCGGGGCGGTCAAAGGGGGCCGCCCCGGGATATTTTTCCCCGAAAAAGGTGTGGGATGCAAAAAAAATATGGAAAAACCCAGGATATCTCTTGACAGCGGCACAGGATTGTGCTATTGTATATAGGCTCCCAATAGGGAGCGCAATACCGCGGAGTGGAGCAGTCCGGTAGCTCGTCGGGCTCATAACCCGAAGGTCGTAGGT
>CAZRNK010000425.1:0-2112 GCA_964601435.1 uncultured Oscillospiraceae bacterium
CTTATTAACATTACTGTTAAAAATTTTTTATATTTATTTTAATATTATTTCATTAATTTAATTTTATTTTAATTATTTCGTTAATTATATAGTAGAATATACAAATTATTTGGAAAGAAAATTGACTTATTTACGATAAAATGCATGATAATATCAAACCTTTTGCAAGCATACAGAAAGCGAGGCGAAAAGATGGATATTGAATTTGAAAAAGTGATGCCTGGTGTATACGGCCCGGCTGAAGCCGATTTACTCCGCCGGTTCAAGGCGGAGCTCGACGGCACCGGCCCGCACGTTCCGGAGGGCATGGGGCCCGCGCGGCAGTTCACCATCACAGCCGATTCCAAAACCCTGCTGGAGTTCGCCTACATCTGGAACCGGTACAACCCGCTGTATACAGATGTCTCCTACGCGGAAAAATCCCCTTTCCGCGGCCAAATCGCCGCTCCATGGGCGGTCATCTCCGGCTCCTCGTTCCCCTACCTGCCTAAGAAAACCGGTGTCTGGGTCAGCGCCTATTCCCATCTCCCGCCCAAAGGGCTGGACCACGAATACACCTTCCACCGCCCCATTTACGCCGGAGACATACTCCACACGGAGACAACCCTCCAGGGTTTTGAGGATATCACCCCGCCTACAGGCGGGGACGTGCGCCTGTTTCGCATGCTGGGCGAGGGGAACCTGGTCAACCACCACGGCGAGGTGGTTATCAGCGCCAAGTACCGGGGCGTGGAACCGTTTCATGTTCTGAAAAATCCGGATGACCGCTTTCACCTAGGCCGGCCGGAGTATCTGTGGCCCCCTTTTACATACGACTGGAGCCGGATTCGTCCCCAGCATGTCTATACACCCGAGGACTGGGAAAAGATTCGGGATATCTGGAGCAAAGAGGTTATCCGCGGTGCACAGCCACGCTACTGGGAGGACGTCCAGATTGGAGACGAGCCCCCCTGGACCTGCGACGGGCCCATCACCCATGCGGAATATCACGCTATGATTGACGAAGTTTTTGACTGGTATGGCATGAAGCAGCGGGTTCAGCGGCCCCGTTTTACCCGGGACATGCTCACTTCGGGCGACACCGAAGACTTGTTCCAGGACCCCTACGGCATGTGGCAGAGCATTCGGAATTTCCACGACGAGGGCTGCAACGTCCCCAACGCCCGGGCCTCCTGCATGAACACCGATGGCCGGAACTTTGCTACCCGCATGGTCACCAACTGGATGGGCGACACGGGCTGGATTTATAAAGGCTGCTGGCGGCTCTCTTTTGGCTGGGATGAGGGGTACAACATGTTCCCTGCCGACTGCGACCGCCCCAGCTACCTCCTGAAAGTTCCCTACCTCCGGGAGCAGGGAAAATTCATGAACACACATGGATTTGAGGGGGACTGTGCAATTTCCAAAGGATATGTATGCGACAAATATGTCCGCGACAGACACCACTATGTGGACATGGTCGCCTGGTGTGAGACAATTGACGGCTATATTTTCTCTGAAAACTATTTCGTAATTGAGCTTCCTTCCAGGAAGGTAAAGGGATAAGGGCAAACGGGGAATCCCCCTTTGTAATACGTACCATAAAGACAGAGAAAGGATGACAAACATGAAAAAGATGCGCGTATGTCTGCTTTGGATTCTGCTGCTCACCATGCTCCTGCCTTTAGCCGCCTGCGGCAGTACGCCGGAAGCGACCGCAACCCCGCAGCCGGAGGCCGCCGATACAGCCCCGCCGGAGACAGCGGCGCCCGAAACTGAGGCCCTGGAGGAAACGGAGACACCGGCAGCGGAGTCCGGCGGCATCCCCGAGATGTATCCCATTACGGAGGAAGAGCTGATATTGAGCTATTGGACGGACTTCAACTCCCCTTCCGGCGCCTATCTGGAAGGGTATGAGGACTTCCCCGCCATGCAGCTCGCCGAGGAAATTACAGGCGTCACCATGGAGTTTACCAACTTCTCCCCGCCGCAGGCCCATGAGCAATTCCCCATTATTATCGCATCCGGGGACTACCCCGATATTTTCCGAAACTTCCTCAGTTTCTACGGCTCCTCCGGCGCCGAAGCCCACAGCCAGGACATTATCATTGATTTGACCGATTTAATTGCGGA
>CAZRNK010000426.1:0-2094 GCA_964601435.1 uncultured Oscillospiraceae bacterium
TAAAAGCGCAGCAGCAGATTGACGATGGTGGTTTTTCCGCTGCCGGTGGCGCCCACCAGGGCAATTTTCTTCCCGGCAGGGACGGTCAGGGTGAAGCTGTCAATAACCGGGTGGCCAGGGGTATATGCAAAGGAGACATCCCGGAAAGTGACGGCGGCAGAGGGCGCCTCCTGGAGGGCTTCGCCGCGCTTGTCCTCGTCCGCCTCGTCCAGCAGGGCAAAGACCCGCTCCGCTCCGGCGACGGCAGTCTGGAGCTGGCCATAGACCTGGGCGATTTCATTAATAGGGCGGCTGAACTGTTTGGCGTAGACAATAAAGGCGGAGATAACGCCCACAGAGATAAAGCCGTTGATGGAGAAATACCCCCCGAAGGCGGCGACGATGACAAAGCCGATGTTGCCGATGCAGTTCATAATGGGGCCCATGACGCCGCTGCAGACGTCGGTGCGGATGCCGGCGCGGGTCAAATCGTCGGCGGTCTGGGAAAAGGAGTCTGTGGTGGCGTCCTGGTGGTTGTAGGCAACTACGGTGCGGTAGCCGGACACCATCTCCTCTACGGTGCCGTTGAGCGAGCCCAGCAGAGACTGCCGATGGCGGGAATATTTCCGCACTTTTTTGGAGAGGAGCTTCGTAGCCAGGACAGTGAAGATGACCGTGACACAACTGAGCAGTGCCAGCTGCCAGCAGTACCAGAGCATCATGGCGGCGGTGCCCAGAATGGTCAGCACGCCGGAAAACAGGGAGGGGAGGGATTGAGAGACGGTGGTGGAGATGTTTTCAATATCGTTGGTCATGCGGCTCATTACGTCCCCGTGGGAATGGGTGTCCAGATACCGGATGGGGAGGCTGACGATTTTTCCGAACAGCTCCTCCCGCATGCGGCCCACAATCCGCTGGCTCAGCTTGGCGCTGAACAGGCCCTGGACAAGCTGACTGCCGCTGTAGAGGAGATAGGCGCCCAGCATCAGAAGCAGCACCGGCACCAGGGAGCCTGCGGTGCTCCCGGCGATGATGTCAATGGCGCTGCTCTGGGCCCGGGGGGCATAGACGCCGCAGACGGTCCCAAACAGGACGACTGCCAGCATGCCCAGCACCATGCCCTTTTCCCTGGCAAAGTAGCGGGCGATGCGCTTCATGGTTGCCCCGGCATGGACGGCGTGCTCTGTTTCAGCAAAGCGCTCCCGCCTCGTCAGGCCCGGTACGGTGCGCTCCGCAGCCTGGCGGTTTTCAGGCACAGACATGGGTTTCCCCCTCCTTTCCCATTTGTGAGGCATAGATGTCCTGATAGGCGCTGCTGGTTTTGAGCAGCTCTTCGTGGGTCCCGCTGGCGGCGATGCGCCCATCCTCCAGCAGGAATATCCGGTCTGCCCGCCGGACCGATGCAATCCGCTGGGCGACGATGATTTTGGTGGTGTCCGGGTGGGCCTGCCCCAGGGCAGTGTAGAAATTGGCCTCGGTTTTTAAATCCAGGGCGCTGGTGGCGTCGTCCAGAATGAGAATTTCTGCCGGCTTCACCACGGCCCGGGCGATGGAGAGGCGCTGCTTCTGTCCGCCGGAGAGGCTGGTGCCCCCTTCGGCTACAGGGGTGTCATAGCCCTGGGGCGAGGCGGAGACAAAGCTGTCTGCCTGGGCAATTTCGGCGGAGGCGTGAATTTCCCCCTCCGAAGCCCCCGGTTTGCCCCAGGCGATGTTTTCCTGGATGGGGACACTGAACAGCTCGCTCTTCTGCAGGGCGATGGCGATTTTTTCCCGCAGGGCCTTCTGGTTATATTGGCGCACGTCCACACCATCTACCAGGACGGTGCCCTCCCCCACGTCATAAAAGCGGGGAATGAGGCTGACGAGGGTGGTTTTGCCGCAGCCGGTGGCGCCCATAATGGCGACGGTTTCTCCGCGGTGCACTTTCAGGCTGACATGGCTGAGAACCGGGTGCTGGCTGCCGGGATAGGTGAAGGAGACATTTTGAAATTTTGCTTTCTCAGTTAAAATTTTTATACCCCTTGAAAACACTGGCGTTTCCAGCGCTTTCGCCACTTCGTTTTGGCCCTTTTCCCTCATTTTTTCCCTTGCGAGAAGAAATGAGGGAAACTTTTT
>CAZRNK010000427.1:0-2094 GCA_964601435.1 uncultured Oscillospiraceae bacterium
GGCGAAAAAATCCCTCGCCCTTGGGCACATTTCCTTTTTTCAAACAAGGCCTAGCAGGGCGTTGCCGATGATGTTGGCGACTGCGCCCGCAAGGGTTGTCACAGCTGTGGCAGCGCTCCGCTTTTCCGCCATGTAGATGGAGGGGAAAAAGGAGCCCAGGCAGGCCAGGGCTGTGCCCAGCACCAGCACCGGGGCGTAGTGCCAGGCCTCATAGTAGGACGGCGCGGCTAGAAAGCGCATAATCAGCGGGGAGCCGGCAATCAGCACTGCGGCGCCCACAAAGGTCCCCGCCTCGTAGACGGAGAACACGTTGGAGAAAAACCGCTCCTTTTCCGCCCGTGGGCGCTCCGCAGTAATGGACAGCTGCCAGGCGGAAATAAAAATCCCGGAGACAATGAGCAATACGGTGGAAATTTTGTTGGCCACGGCATAAAGGCCGCTGGTCCCGCTGCCAATCATGTAGGAAATAAAATAGCGGTCGGAGATATTGAGAATCCAGGAGCAGACGGTGGCGGGAATCAGCGGGAGGCAGTAGCGGAGCATGCGCACAATGGGCTTTTTTGCCAGGGACGCGGGGCGGAAATAGCGCCACAGCTTCAGCGCTGCAAACAGGAACAGGGCCGAGAGGGCGTCAGCCAGGACATTGGAGAGGATATAGCCTGTGATGCCCAGGCGGAAAACAGCCAGGAACAGGATGTTCAGTACCACCACCAGAACGGTGCATACAATGCCGCTGATGGCGTAGACACGCACATGCCCCAGCGCCTGGGCCATGGTGCCGCAGACCGCGTGGAGGTTTGCCGCCAGCACATAGAGGAGGAGCAGCGGGGTATATGCCCCCATCAGGCCGATGCGCTGCAGGAGGGGATAGGCCAGGGCCAGTGCCCCTTCCCCCAGGAGGACGGCTGCAAGCCCGGTGGTAAAGACGCAGGACTTGTCGGCGTCCGCATCCAGTCCGAAGCGCAAAATTGCGTTGGTGATGCCGATGGATACAATGGGAATCAGGAAATTGCCGGTCTGTATCAGCAAGTCGGTTACGCCGTACTCCGCTTCGGACAGGATGCTGGTATAAAAGGGCGTCAGCAGGAAGAGCAGGATTTTGGAGCCGAAGGAGCTGACGGAGAAGAGGACGGTATTGGAAATCAGACGCCGGTATGCGCTCGTGGGAATCCACCTCCTGTCTAAAACAGCATGGCTGCCGTCCCGGCCAGGAGCAGCGCAAGGCCCAGCAGGGCCCGGCGGCTCAGCTTCTCCTTCAGTCCCAGGCTGGAGAATACAATGGTGACAAGGATGCTCAGCTTGTCAATGGGCACCACCACGCTGGCCGGGCCGTCCTGGAGGGCCCGGTAATAGCACAGCCAGGAGAGGCCGGTGGTGAGCCCGGAGAGAAAGAGGAACAGCCAGCTTTTCCGGGAGATGGCAGGGATGCCCTTCTGCGCCCCGGTGAGAAACACCATCAGCCAGGCCATGGCCAGCACCACCACAGTGCGGATGGCGGTGCCCAGATTGGACTCCACGTCCTCCACCCCGATTTTCCCGAAAATGGAGGTGAGGCTGGCAAAGACGGCGGAGAGAAAGGCAAAGAGGAGCCACTGCCGGCTTTTGGGCTGGTCCGGCCTCGATTCCCGTTTGTCAATCATCAGCAGCGTGCCGGCCCCGATGCCCACAATCCCCAGCAGCTGGGGTGCGGCCACCGGCTCGGACAGGAAAATCCAGGCCAGCAGGATGGTCAGCACAGTGCTGGACTTGTCAATAGGGGCCACCTTGTTTACGTCCCCCAGCTGCAGTGCCCGGAAGTAGCACAGCCAGGAGGCCCCGGTGGAGAGTCCCGAGAGCACCAGGAAGACCAGTGTCCGGCCGGAAATGTTCCGGATTTCCCCCAGGGAGCCGGCCACCAGTACCATCAGCCAGGAAAAGACCAGCACCACCACGGTGCGCAGGGCCGTGGCCAGGGTAGAGTTGACATGCTGGATGCCAATCTTTGCCAGGATGGCCGTAATCCCGGCAAAGAAGGCGGAGCCCAAAGCGAAAAAAAGCCAAAGCATGGGAAAATTCTCTCCTTTTTAAATGCGGCTTGTGTGAAAAACCTGGCGG
>CAZRNK010000428.1:0-2085 GCA_964601435.1 uncultured Oscillospiraceae bacterium
TCCTGATAGAAATAAGTTTTCAGATGTTGTATCTCAAGAATCGTTTCTGACATATGCTTTCCCTCATCCGACGTCCTGCGTCTCTCTGCGCGGCATGGGCGGTTCCGGCATCAGCACCGGGGGCGCTGACGTCGTATACTGCCAATGGCATGTTGACGCAAATTGTGGATTATACTCCCGGGGGAACCCCTCCGGCAGATCCGGCTCAATCTCCGGCGTAAATATTGCATCGCAGCGAAGTCCATCTGTCTCCATTCGCAGCTTGGAAAATTTCACCCAGTCCATATCAAAGGGACAGCGAAACAGTTCATAGATATGCAGGCGGCAAATCTTCCAGCCCCCCTTCTCTCTCACGAAGTCTGCTTCAAATTTTTGGAAGACCCATTCCGCACGATACGCTTTGCCATTTTCATCCCGGCTGGTCAGCAGAGCACGGGACTCCTCGGATTCCATTTCCGCCTCTCCCAGCTCTCCGGCATCGGTATCGGTCCCGATACAAATCCAAAGCCCTTTGGCTGTCTCTGCATCAAAGATTTCAATATCCGGCGTCGTCATCAGCCGGACTTCCAAGCGCCCTGGAAGCGCCTTTTTCTGATAATAATTTCCCAGGTGCTCCAACCCGACAAACACACCGCTGGGGCCGATTTCGGCCGTGACATCCTCCCTATCAGACCAGCATTCCTTCAGAATACGTTCCGCCTGATAAGCCGTCCTATAATGCTGATATCTGGCAACCAGGTTTTCAATCTCATCCCGGGCTCTGAGCCGACTCACTTCCTGCTCCAATTGCTGTATTCGTCGGCAAATCTCCATTTCGTCCATGTTCAGACCTCCTTTCGTATCGCAATGGCCGCCGGGGACGGAACGCCGGCAAAAACGGACCTGAATACCAAGGTCTGATTTTCATAGTCGATCTGATGGACGCATATTTCATCCGACGCCTGAAGCGCAGTAACTAAAATCTCCCCGTCCGGAGAAATCGCAAAATCCCGGGGCGTTTCGCCCGGAAATTCCACGGCATCAGTTTGCCTCAGGCAGCCGTCTTCTCCGACGGCAAAAATTGCGGCAGTATTCGTCCTCCGAACCGCAGCAACCACTAATTTGCCATTGGGCGTGACCGCAATAGCCGAGGTGCCATAGAAGTCAGGCGGCGCAGGCATGATACGGACTTTTTGCTTCAGTTTCAGTGCTGTGGGCGTCATTTCCAACACATAGATATCTCCGGGATTCTGAATCATCACATAAATAAGGTTCCCTTTTGCCGCAAAGGATCGGACAAAAACCCGTTCCCCAAAGGAGTAGGACTGCTTCCGCGCTCCGGTATGCGCATCATAAACCACAAATTCACTTTGAGAGATATTGAGCGCTCCAACACTTTTGTCGTCCTCCAAAATGCCGACACAGTGCATCGCATGCATCCAATGTTCAGGCCTGGGTTCGGAAATGAGCTTCCGAACCGGACCCGGCGCGCCATCTTTGCCAACCGGAATCATGGCAAGGCTTCCTCCGAAGAAGTTGGAAACGTATACGTTTTCCCCTTTGGAGTCTACGGCGATGCGGCAGGGGCGTTGGCCAACCGTACAGGTCTTCCCTATTTCCACCAGCCCGCCGTCGGGCCGCACCTGATAGGAGGTCAGACCGCCGCTGGCCTGCCCCAGGAAAACCATCCCCTCACTGGCGGCAAACAATCGCTGATGGCCGGCATCAAAGGCCACCGCGCCCGTATTATAGGCCTGCTGAGTGTGGGTTAAGTGCAGATTCCATTCCTGGTCCAGCGCCAGACTGTATATGCCTCGGCTCCCACGCACCGAATTCGTGCCGGCCCAAACAGTATATCTTCTTGACTGTGTCATATCGGTTCCTCCGGGCCGGCTCAATTTCCCTTTTCCTTATAATCGGGGTTCAGCAGGTCGCCCTTGCCCAGCTCTTTGCCCGCATAGAAATCTGCCATAATATCGACCGCTTTTTTATATGTGTACCAGAGGGACTCATAGGTCTGGCTGGAAACATGGGGCGTCAAAACGATATTGTCCAGCTCGGCCAACTTGCCGTCAGCCGGATAAGGCTCTGCGGCATAGACATCTA
>CAZRNK010000429.1:0-2064 GCA_964601435.1 uncultured Oscillospiraceae bacterium
AGGATTTGGGCACCGGCAAGGAGCAGCACATCACCATCACCGCCTCCTCCAACCTGAGCAAGGAGGAGATTGACAAGGCGGTCCGGGAGGCGGAGCAGTATGCCGCCGAGGACGCCAAGCGGAAAGAGGAGATTGACATCCGCAACGCCGGCGACCAGATGGTCTATCAGACCGAGCAGACCCTGAGCGAGATGGGCGACAAGCTCGACGCCGCCGACAAGAGTGAAGTGGAGTCTGCCCTGAGCGCCCTGAAGACTGCCCTGAGCGGCACAGATGTCTCCGCCATCAAGAGCGCCACAGACACCCTGACCCAGGCTTTCTA
Organism: uncultured Oscillospiraceae bacterium; assembly: GCA_964601435.1. GTDB lineage: Bacteria > Bacillota > Clostridia > Oscillospirales > Oscillospiraceae > CAZRNK01. Next base: position 323 of record CAZRNK010000429.1, read on the forward strand.
CAAGGTGAGCGAGAAGCTCTACGCCCAGTCTGCACCCCAGGGAGACGCCGGCGCCTCCACCGGCAGCACCGGTACGGACAACGGCGGCCAGCAGTACTATGACGCAGATTACGAGGTTGTGGACGACGATAACAACAAGTAATTTCCTGAGAGAGTTTGCGCGGGCGGGCATCAGCGCTTCGCCCGCGCAAGTCCTATGTCCGCGGCCTCCGGGACTTTTTGCAAGGCGGACAAGGCAGAGGAAGGTGAAGAACATATATGGCGGAAAAACGAGACTTTTATGAGGTGCTGGGGCTCCAGAAGGGGGCCTCGGCAGATGAAATCAAAAAGGCCTACCGGAAGCTGGCCAAGGCCAACCATCCGGATTTGCACCCCGGGGACAAGGAAGCGGAGAACCGCTTCAAGGAAATCAACGAGGCCTATGAAATCCTCTCTGACCCGGATAAAAAGGCCAAATATGACCAGTTCGGCTATGCCGGCGTAGACCCCAACTTTGCCGCCAGCAGCGGCGCAGGCGGGGGATTTGGCGGCTTCAGCGACCTGGGCGATATTTTTGGCGATATTTTTGGCGGCGGCTTCGGCGATATTTTTGGCGGCGGGGCCTCCGGCGCCCGCGCCCGGAGCGGCCCCCAGCGGGGGGAGAGCCTGCGGGTAGGGATTACCATCAGCTTTGAGGAGGCGGCTTTCGGCTGCACAAAAGAGCTGAGCATTGCGAAGGTGGAAACCTGTGAAAGCTGCCATGGATCTGGCTGTGCTGAGGGCACCACACCGGAAATCTGCCCCGACTGCCGGGGCAGCGGTACCGTCCGGCAGCAGCAGCGGACCCCCTTTGGCGCCTTTTCCACCACGACCACCTGTTCCCGCTGCGGCGGCACTGGCAAGGTCATTCATCAGCCCTGCGGTACCTGCCACGGGGAAGGGACAGTGCGGCGCCAGCGGAAAATCAGCGTCAACATCCCGGCCGGTATCGATGATGGACAGACCATTTCCCTGCGGGGCGGCGGCAACGCCGGGAAAAATGGCGGCAGCGCCGGCGATTTGCTGGTGACAGTCCGGGTGCGTGCCTCCAACCAGTTTACCCGGGAGGGCTATGACATCCATTATAACCTGACCATTTCCATGACCCAGGCGGCCCTGGGCGCGGAGGTGGAAGTGCCCACCCTGGATGGAAAGGTGAAGTATACCATCCCCGAGGGGACCCAGAACGGGGCGGTTTTCCGGCTCCGCGGCAAGGGTGTCAGCCGGCTCCAGGGCTCCGGCCGGGGTGACCAGTTTGTCACTGTGACGGTGGAGACGCCCCGGAACCTGACAGCGGAGCAGAAAGAGAAGCTCCGGGAGTTCGCCCGCTCCATGGGGGAGGCCCATGAGAGCGGCGGCAAGGGGTTCTTTGACAAGAAAAAACGAAAGAAATAAGGCCTGAAAGGTCGTATATATTCCAGATAGAGGGGTCCCTTTCCTGCCCGCGGGGCGGAAAGGGACACTTGCATTAAAAAAGCTATGGGACATACATTTGAGACAATTTATGCCCTTGCCCGGCAGATTCCGCCGGGCCGGGTGACCACCTATGGGCAGCTGGCCCGGATGGCGGGCAACCCCCGCCTGAGCCGGGTGGTGGGCTATGCCATGCACGACGCCCCGGCGGACATCCCCTGCCATCGGGTGGTGAACCGGCTGGGGGAGCTCTCCGACGCCTTTTCTCCCGCAGGGCGGGAGACCCACCGCCTGCTTTTGGAGATGGAGGG
>CAZRNK010000430.1:0-2052 GCA_964601435.1 uncultured Oscillospiraceae bacterium
AGACCAGCGAGTGGAGCTGCGGCGTGTCCAGCGCGCTGATGGTGCTCAACTGGTATGGCCAGCTGGGGGACTATAACGAGGAGAGCCTGGCGGCATACCGGAGCAATGGGCTGGAGCCCGGTGCCACCAGCCTGCAGCAGCTCATAGAGATTTTTGAAGGCGTAGGCGGCTTTGATTTATATTCCACCTATGACTGCGTAGACACGGTGTATGACGTGTTCACCTTTGACTACATCCAGGAGACCCTGGCTGCCGGAAACCCCATTATGGTAGGCTGGAACGACTGGGGCGGGCACTGGCAGGTCATCATCGGCTATGACACCATGGGTACGGAGACCACCCAGGACGACGTGCTCATTGTGGCAGACCCCTATGATACCACCGACCACAACCAGGACGGCTATGGTGTCTACGGCGCGGAGCGCTTCCTGTACAATTTCACCTTTTATAATTTCTTTGACGAATCCAATGGGGATTTGAACGATATGTGCTTCCTGGTGGCGACGCCCCAGTAAGCTGCGCGTGACCCTCCGGCTCGGTCACCTGACGCATCGCGGAAAAACAAGATGAACAAACATAAACAGCGGGGCCTGCTGTGGAATTTCTGATTCCACAGCAGGCCCCGTCAGGCTGTCTGAAGCAATTATAAATATTTATAAACAAAAAGAAATCCATCTCGTCGCCGCAGATGTACAAGGGTTCTCCTGGCAATTTGCAGTATTAGCTCTCAATGAAATCAGAACTGCCAAAATTCCTGCGTTCTGCCTGAAATTGGAATGTGTGACGCAGCAACCTGCTCACCTTGATGCATTGCGAAGCTGGGCGTCAATATCCCGCCCGCCGTACATGACGCGAAGCACTGTGACGGCCCTGGCCTGGTGGTCTGGAATGTAGAAAACCAGGTAATTGTCCACTGGCATCACCCGCAGATTTCGGCTGCGCCATGGCTCCCGGTCGTAGACCCGGAACCGTTCCGGCATCTCGTCCAGCTTAAGGATATTTTCCTCCAGGCGGTCCAACTGGCCATTGGCGCTTTGCTCAGACTGCAGGTCCACCGCAATGTAGCGATAGATTTCCCGCATATCTTGTTTTGCTTCCGGGGTTAAAGCCACTGCATAGCTCATACCCGAGGTTCTCCCCGGAGACCGTCAAATGCCTGCTTTGCCGGGATGGTTTGACCAGCCTTCATCTGGGTGTAGCCCTTCTCCAACTCTGCGTCCAGCTGTTCGGCAGTCATGCGGCTGACATCCAGAGGATGCTCCGGCAGCTTCACTTCGAAGGGCAGGCCCCGCTGGAGAATAATCTGCTTATAAAACATGGTGATGGCATTGGACGCCGGGATACCCAGCGCGTTTAGGATGGCTTCTGCCTGTTCCTTGACCTCCGGCTCAATGCGTGCGTACAGATTTGCCGACTTTGCCATATCGAAGGCTCCTTTCGGGATAAGATATTCTATTTCCTTTTATTATATGCGATTGTACGGACAAAAGCAATGCAAAAAAGAAATTATAAATATTTGTTTAAAGCAATTTTTGCCGCCTTCATCAAGTCGCACAGAACAGCGATTTGCTGCGTCGTGCAGCCGTCCAGCACAAGCGCAAGCTCGTCCATCAGGAGGCTGCGCTTCGCCGGCGCGTCATAGAGCAGGTCGTCCGCCCGCGTTTCCAGGGCCGCTGCCAGACGTGCAAAAACGGAAAGGCTCAGCTTGGTATTTCCAGTTTCAATATGGCTCATGTGGGTTACGGAAATGCCAATTTTTTCGGCCAATTCTTCCTGAGAAAGGTTGTGCGCCTTCCTGGCCTTCCGAATCCTCTGCCCGATTGCGTAATAATCCATAACAATTCCGCCTAAATAATTTAAATCTACTTGAATTGTATAGGATGATATGCTAGAATAACATAAATTATTTAGGCTAAAAATTGTTTATATAGTTTAAATGCTGGGAAATCAGGAAGCGGAAACATGCAAAATGCTGCGGGCATAAAAATCAAAAACCGCGCAGCCAGTGGGGCCACACGGGTTTTCATGAGAAGTGTTGACAAAAATGATACC
>CAZRNK010000431.1:0-2047 GCA_964601435.1 uncultured Oscillospiraceae bacterium
GTGCAGCGTTTCCCTCTGAGATTCAGAATAACAAAAACCGATGCAAAGCCCAACGAAGTGGGTTTGCATCGGGAAGGAAGCGCAGCGGAGTAACCAAGCTTTCACACGAAAGTGTGGAAGCGCGGGATACGCAGCTTGTGCTGACGCCCAGGGCCCTGTGGCCCGGCAAAACGACGCTGGAGACAAATCAGTCTACCTCCCCAGCTAGGCCGCAAGTGACTAGGATTTACAGGGGAGTCCAGAGGGGCCCGGCATTGGTGGCCGGGCCCCTTTGGCGGCGTTTCTTTGGGCTCCACCCGTTTCTTTCGCTGAAGAAAGAAATGGGTGGAATATTCTTTTGGGTACTTTTCTTGAGAGCCAAGAAAAGTCAGGGCAGATATTCCCCTGGGTCTACGCTCTGCCCGTCCTGGGTCATGGCAAAGTGGAGGTGGGTGACCTCTCCGATTTCGCACAGGGCCGTGGTGCCCACAGCGCCGATAATCTCGCCAGCCACGACGCTGTCCCCCTCGGCCACAACGGGAGTATCTGCCAGGTTGGCATATACGCTCTTGAGCCCGCCGTAGTGGTCAATGACAACAGTGACGCCGTAGAGGTCATCGGTATAGACGCTCTCTACCCGACCGTCCCCGGCTGCCATGACTTGGGCGCCCAGCTCTGCGGCGATGTCGATGCCGTCATGGGTGCGCCAGTCGGCCATGGTCCGGTTGTAAAGAAGGGTGGTGACGCTGTAGGGGATTTCAATTTCCCCAGAGACAGGCCAGATGAAGGTGGTGGTCGTCTGGGCGACCTCCTCTTCCGACCAGACGGCAGAGGTTTCCTCCTCCGGGGCCTCTGCCGCCCCGGTCTCCGGAGCCTGCGTAGCGGCGGCCTCTTCGCCGGTCGCCGGGGCTGTGGGCTCCGGTGTGGCGGGGACAGGCGTGGGGGTGGGGGCTGCGGTGGCGATGGTGGGGTTGGAAGCTTCCAGGCTGTCTGCGGGGTTTTCTACATTCGTCCCTGTGCCGGTCAGGAGTACCCAGGCCGACACGCCGATTACGGCTACGCACAGGAAAAGGACTATGTAGAAGCCCTTCCCGGCGAAGAATGCTTCCAGCCGTTGGCTGAAGCTCTTTTTCTTCTCCATTTGTCTACCTCCAAAAATTAAGTGGTTTCAGTGGCTATTTTTGCCACGGAAACCACTGGATATACATGGAGAAGAGGATTTTTTCATTTTTTTCTGCCTGCCGCCGGGGGAATGCCCAGCTGGGCGCGGTATTTGGCCACTGCCCGGCGGGAGATGGCAATGTTTTCTGCCGCCAGGATGTTGCTCAGGCGCTGGTCGCTGAGGGGGCGGGCCTTGTCCTCGCCGGTAATGAGCTGGGTAATGCGCTTTTTGGCGATGGCGGCGGAGGCGTCCCCCAGGGCCCGGGAGAAGAAATAGCGCATGGGGAAGAGGCCCTGGTCGCACTGGAGGTATTTGTCCCGTACTGCGCGGCTGACGGTGGAGACGTGGATGTCCAGCGCCCCGGCCACCTCCGCCATGGTGAGGGAGGCAGGGGCGGGGATGGCGTCCAGAAAGAAGGCCCGCTGCCGCTCTGCAATGACCTCCGCACAGCGCAGGAGGGTCTCCTGGCGGCTCTCTATGGCCCGAAGTAGAAAGCGGGCCTCTTTCAGCCGGGCGCTGAGATAGGTGCGCAGGTGCTCGTCCGAACTGGTGTGGAGGAGGGACAGGTATTCACCGTTGAGCGAGAGGGTCGGCAGTCGGTCTGATGCCAGGACTGCCTTCAGGCGCCGCCCCTCCCGACGGAGCAGAATGTCGGGTAGCAGGATGCGGTTGTCCGCCGGCGGGGCGAAGGCCCGGCAGGGCCGGGGGTCGCAGGCGCGGATTTGGGCCAGGGCGGCGGATACCTGGGCTTCTGTTGTGCCGGTGTCCCGGGCGATATAGCCCAGCTGTCCCCGGGAGAGGCGTTCTAAGTAACAGCTGGCAATCCGCCTGGCCAGTGCTGTGTTCTCCGTCCGGCGGGAGAGCTGGAGGCAGAGGCAGTCCCCCAAATCCCGGGCGGCAATGCCG
>CAZRNK010000432.1:0-2046 GCA_964601435.1 uncultured Oscillospiraceae bacterium
TTGATATTTCTAAATTTGCCTCTTGACAAAAGTCACTTCATAACGGAGGTGATTTGCACCCGGTGACACGAAGTGGTAATGCCAAACGCACAAAAATTCTTTAGAAAAGGAGTATCCAAGATGAAACGCAGTATACGTATTTTCGCACTGGTACTGTGCCTGTGCCTGGCCTTCTCTCTTGCCGCTTGCAACAGCAGCTCCAGCGAGGAGACAGAGGCCCCCGGAAACACAGGCCCCTGCCGCCGAAACCCAGGCGCCTGCTGATGACGGCGCCGAGACTGCCGCCCCGGAAGGGGAGGGTGAAACTGCTACCGGCTTCCCCCTGACAGAGGAAGAAATCGAGCTGACCTGGTGGCTGCCCACCATGCTGACCCAGTACATGGAAGATTTGAGCCAGCATCCCGCCGTTGTCCGGATGCGGGAGCTTACCAACGTAAACATTGTATTTACGCCGGTGGCCTTCGATATGCAAAACGACCTCTTCCAGGTCATGCTGGCCGGGGACACCCTGACGGATATCAGCCCCTTCACCACATTCTATAACGGCTCGGAATCTGAGGCCGTGGACGAGGGCTTTATTCTCGACTTGGCCGAGTATGAGGAGTACGCCCCCAATTACTTCGGCATCGTCCATTCCTCTGAGGACAACGAGCGCAACATGTATACCCCCGAGGGATATCTGGCGCAGTTTGTACAGTTTTACACCGATGGCCGCGCTCTGCGTGAGGGCCTGGCAATCCGTCAGGACTGGCTGGACGAATTGAACCTGGAAATCCCCAACACCTATGATGAACTCCACGATGTCCTGACTGCCCTGAAAACAGAAATGGGCGTTGCCGGCCTGGCCCTTCAGGGCGGCGGGATTCGCTACTCCCTCCTCTCCGGCGGCTTTGGTATCCCCGCCTTCATGGAGATTGAGCACAACTCCGGCGAGTGGCTCACTTACCCCCTCTTCCAGATTGACGGAACCGTCTACGCCAGCCCCATGACAGAGGAATATGAGCAGTACATCACCCTGATGAACCAGTGGTACTCCGAAGGGCTCATCAACTCCGACAGCCTCACCTGGAACCAGAACGACACGGCAGAGGTGACGCTCTCCGGCATCCTCCAGGGGGATGTGGCCATCTGGAAGGCCACCGTCACCATGTTCGCCCGGTATGCCTCCCAGTCTGTTGATGAAGATTTTAACGCCGTCCCCATGTCTGACATCGTACAGGAAGAGGGCGATGTCATTCCCCTCGGCAACGCCGGCGAAGCCAATGGCGCCAACATTTATACGTACAACGCCCTGTGCATCTCCCAGTCGTGCGCATATCCTGAAATCGCAATTCAATATCTGGATTATTTCTACTCTGAAGAAGGTACCGAGTTTGGCTGGTGGGGCGTCGAGGGAGAAACCTATACGCTGAATGCAGATGGTACCCACAGCTTTACCGAGCTCATCACCAATGACCCCGACGGACGCGCTGTACAGACCATGCTGGGCCTGAACGCTTTCAATGGCATCACGCAGACAATGCCCACCTCTATGGAAGTACAGACCGCTACCTACACCCTGGATGTAGAGCGCGATGCCAACGGCGTCTGGAGCGCCAACAAGGAAGCTACCTATGACCTGCCCACACTGATGGCCTTTACGGCTGAACAGCAGAGCGCCTTCACCGACTACTGGGCGGACATCTCCACCTATATCACAGAGAACCAGATGGCCTTTATCACCGGCGACCGGCCTCTGTCCGACTTTGACGCCTATCGTGAAACCCTCCTCTCCATGGGGATTGAGGACGCCGTCGCCATTGTGCAGGAATGCTATGACGACTATATGGCCTAACGTACAAAAACCACACGAAATGAAATACGAAAAGGGACGGCCGCTGGCCGTCCCTTTTCGCACTTTTCCTCTCCGATATCTTGCTCTGTCAGCAACTGATTATTCCACATCCTGCAGAGCGGCGTAGTCCTCCTCACCGGTACGGACCTTGACAACACGGCTGACCTCGTAGACAAAAATCTTGCCGTCGCCGATGTGGCCGGTATACAGGG
>CAZRNK010000433.1:0-1454 GCA_964601435.1 uncultured Oscillospiraceae bacterium
GGCAAAGACATTGAGGACATCCCGGCGGATGAACCGCTGTTGGAGCAAGTAGGCATATACGCGGCGCATGGTCTGATTGGCCGGAGGCAGAGTGAATGCCTTCGGTTTTTGCTGCTCCTGCCGTTTCGTCGTTTCATAGACGATACCCTGCTCACCCCCCAGCAGGCGGGTCACCGCTTCGGGATAGGTCAGGCCATAGAAATTTTGGACAAAAGAAATGGCTCCGCCACCCTGCTCTGATTCGTGGTCAAACCATTGATTACCTCGCACGGTAATGCTGTGGTCTGAGGCAAGCCGTCTGTCCCGCCCGGAGGGAATGAGTTTTTCTCCTTGCCGACGCAGGGACTCCACCAGGTCCACCGAGTTGGCCCGGAACTTTTGTTCATCGGTAAAATGGATGTAAGGCATAGCATCGCTCCTTTACTGCCGCCGGCTGCCAGCTTTCCGGTGGAAGGGAATCTGCCGCACAGCAACTGGTTTCCGCCGCTCCATGAGGCGTCCGGTCGGAGGGGGACGCCGTTCACGATTGATCGCGCTGAAGCTGTGGTATTTTATCTTCAAGCATATAACCTCCATCATATCGTCAGCTTGGGCTCATGGTCATCTGCCTTATGACCCTGGGCAATCTTCTTTGCTTTGATCTTCCGCAGGAGTTTTCTGTCCACCGCCACCCTGATCCCGCCGGTGGGCGGCGGCTGATTCTGTTCCCGGAAAATATTGGCCAGATGGCGGAGCAGGTTTATAGCCGCCTGGATAGGGGAGCGTCTCTGCATATCGTCCATGTGAGTCAGAAAATATTGGGCATATTCATTTCCTTGGTCAGTAGCCAGTTGAAACCACTTCATTGCGCCAGACCTGTCTTTGGGCACATCTTTGCCCAGCAGATAGATCTTGCCGAGCGTGTATTGGGCGTACTGATTTCCCTGTTCCGCTGCCGCAATCAGCCAGTGGATGGCAGTTTCGGTGTCTTTGGGGACATCATCTCCCTGCAGGAACAGCTTTCCAAGACGGTACTGTGCGTACTGACTCCCATGACCGGCGGCGCGACAGAGCCACTCCAGCGCTTGAGGTATATCCTTTGGTATGTCCTTACCCCTCAGATACAGGGCCGCCAGGGCGTATTCCGCAAAACTGTTTTCCTGGCTGGCCGCCTCGGTCAGCCAGCGAACAGCACCAGTGACATCCTTTGGAACGCCCTCGTCACCTTGGAGAAGGACTCCTCCCAAACGGAATTGCGCAAACTGGTTCCCGGCTTCTGCGGCATGTCCCAGCCACTTTACCGCAAAGACAGGATCACGCGGCAGATCTTCGCCTGCCAGATATAGCTTTCCTAACGCATAAGCGGCAAAGCTGTTCCCTTGCTCCGCTGCCAGGGTAAACAGTTCTACCGCCTTTTGCATCTCTTTTTCTGTGCGCTTGCCATCCCGATAGATTTTGCCAAGGGTATACTGGGC
>CAZRNK010000433.1:1464-2044 GCA_964601435.1 uncultured Oscillospiraceae bacterium
TCCTGCCCGGCCTCCGCCGCTTTGTTCAGCCATTCCAGTGCCCGCGCGACCTGATCAGGTGTGGACATGGAATCATCGAGAACCTGCCGGGCCATCTGATACTGGGCATGGGGATTGCCCACCCTGGCGGATTTCTCAAACCACCGTCTTGCCGCTGTTTCATCTTGCAGGGTACCAACGCCGTGGAGCAGCATCCAGCCAATACGGTACTGGAGTTTATCGTCATGACTATGCATCTCTAAATCACAGAATCCCTGGAAAGCCGTTTGAAACCATTGCAGCGACCGTCCGCTGTCCTTTCCGCAACCAACTCCATCCCGGTACATCTTGCCCAACTCATAGGCGGCATAAGGAAAGCTCTGTTCCGCCGAGCGGGTATAGAGTTCCAGCGCCAGGTGATAGTCCCGTTCCACGCCCTGTCCCCGGTAGACGAGACCTGCAAGAGAATATTGAGCGTACTTGTAGCCCTGCTCCGCCGAGCGCCGGAACCATTCAGCGGCTTTCCCATGATCCTGTTCACATCCCAGTCCAGCGGCATACAACTTGCCGATGCGGTATTCTACATATCGGTTTGGTTTCT
>CAZRNK010000434.1:0-2043 GCA_964601435.1 uncultured Oscillospiraceae bacterium
GAAAGAAAAGTATCGTTTTCATTCTTTCGCTGGCAAAAGAAATGTCAGCGGTTGGCCAGAATCTCCGAGGCCCCCAGGAGCAGCTCTGCGGCATCGGCGCGGGTGAGCGTCTCGCTCAGGTTGGGCAGTGTGCTGGCGTCCAGCACCTTGCAGGCGCAGAGGTTGACCACTGCCTGGCTGGCCCAGGCGGGGACGCTGGAGACAGCATCAAAGGCGGAGGCACTGACAACGTCCGTGATGCCCAGGCAGTTGTTGAGCATGACGGCGGCCTCATAGCAGGTAATGCTGCCCTGGGCATCGAAAGTGGCGCCGTCTGTGCCGCTGTAGCCGGAGATGATGCCGTTCATCAGGGCAGTGGAGACATAGGGCTTAACCCAGGCGGGGATTTCATCGTCGTCAGAGAAGCCGGTGCTGCGGACCCCGGAAAGGATGTCTGCATCTGTCAGGGCCATGCAGAGGGTCAGAAATTCACCCCGCGTCATTTCCGCGTCCGGAGAAAACACATATTCGCCTCCCATGCTCTCGCCCACAAACAGACCGCTCTCCGCCAGGGCCACGGCGGCATAGGCAGAGCCGTTGCCGTCCAAATCAGAATAGGTCACCTTGGTTTTCTGCTTTTGAATTTTAATGATGACAGTGCCCTCCTGGGAGGCGTTTCCCTCCGTGTCAATCGCCCGGAAGCCAAAGTAGTCCCGGCCCTTTTTGCCGTCGGCGGGGGTATAGACGAAGGTGCCGTCTGACTCCAGCTCGATGGTGCCCTTGGAGGGCTCAGTAGTGATTTCAAAGGTGAGGTCGTCCCCCTCCGGGTCCGTGGCGGAGAGCTTGCCGCCTACGGACACGCCGCGATAGGTGCAAATTTCCAGATTTTCCGCTACAGGGGCGCTGCCCTCTGCGGCCAGGCCCAGGGGGACCAGGCTCAGGCACAGCAGCAGCGCCAGGCACAGTGCCGTTATTTTGTGAAAGTTTTTCATGCAGATAACCTCCATATGGATTGTAGGATATCTACAGTTTGTACCTCTGGGTGAAAAATATTCCCGCCGGTGTGAAAAAACACCGGCGGGACAAAAAACTTCAGGACTGCGTGGAAGGCGGCGTCACTTCCCCTGCCAGGGAGCGGGCAAAAAGGGCGCGGATTTGGGCCGTGTCCGCCGTCTGGCCCAGGACCCAAATAAGCTTTGTAACGGCGGCCTCGGTGCTCATGTCATAGCCCTGGATAACCCCCTGGGCCAGGGCTTTCTGCCCCGCCTGATAGAGCGTAAAATCGCTCCCCTCATAGAGGCACTGGGAGCAGACCACCACAGCCATGCCCGCCTGGGCGGCCTTGTGGAGCTTGGCGATTAAATCCCGGCGGACGAAATGCAGCCCGCCGGCGCCGAAAGCCTCGATGACCACGCCCCGATAGTGCATCTGCAGGAGCATGTCAAAAATCTCCGGGTTCAGGCCGGGGGTGAGCTTGATGAGAAATACATCCCGGCAGAGGGCGTCCCGGAGGACACAGGGCCCGGGGTTCCGGGGCGGAAGGGCGGCGGCATCGATATGCAGGCCGCCGGCGTCGACAGCGCCCACCAGCGGGAAATTGACGCTCTCAAAGGCGCTGAAATTCCGGGTGTGGGTTTTGACAGCCCGGCAGCCCAGGATGACTTTCCGGTCAAAGGCCACGAAAACGCCGGCCGTTTCCGAGCAGGCCATGGCAAAGGCCAGGCGCAGGTTTTCCAGGGCGTCTGTCAGGGGGTGCTCAATGGGGAGCTGGCTTCCGGTGAGCACGACGGGAATCCCCAGTCCCGGCAGCATAAAGCTGAGGATGGAGGCGGTATAGGCCATGGTGTCTGTGCCGTGGGCCAGGACGATGCCGTCATAGCGCTGCTGTTCTTCATATACGGCCCGGGCGATGAGCTGCCATTCCTCGGGCTGGATGTTGGACGAATCCATGTAGAGCAGGTCCCGGACTGTGATTTGGCAGGTATCCCCCAGGAAGGGAATGTGGCTGGCCAGGGCCGCGCCGTCCAGGCCGGGGGCGAGTCCCTCGGCAGTGGGCCGGGAGGC
>CAZRNK010000435.1:0-2042 GCA_964601435.1 uncultured Oscillospiraceae bacterium
GTCCACAGCGTACACATGTTTTATACCTCTGGCCTGGACACAGCGGTGGAACAGGGGGTGCTGCTGCCGCTGAACGACTATGTGGAAACCTGTATGCCGGACTATCTGGCGGTCCTGGAAAGCAATGAGGAGATGTATAAGGCGGCCCTGACAGACGAGGGAAACTATGCCGCTGTCCGGGGATTCTATGACACGGTGTTCAGTACAGTTTACGGACCGGTTATCCGCCAGGACTGGCTGGATGAGGTAGGGCTGGATGTGCCCGAGACATACGATGAGCTCTATGAAGTTATGAAGGCCTTTACCACCGAGTTGGGCGCGGAATATGGCATTGCCATCCCCTATACCGGCGTTCCTTTCGGCGATTATCTGGTGGCGGGCTATGGCGTGTCCGGCTTTGCCCTCTATGAGCGCAACCTGGCCCCCTTCTATCAGGAGAATGGCGTTGTTAAGTACGGGCCCATTGAAGAGGGCTTCCGGCAGTATCTCACCATGATGAACCAGTGGTATGCAGAAGGGCTTATTGACCCGGATTTCTTCTCCTTTACTGCAAACTTCACCTATCCGGAGGATGAGGAAATCAGTGGGGAGAAGGTGGGTATCTGGTATACCCAGGCGTCTCTGATGAGCAACTACAGCTCTTGGTTCGATGAAGGGAGCAGCTTCTCCCTATCTCCCATGAAGGATACAGTCCAGAATGCAGGGGATATTACCCATCTGTACTATGCACAGGACTTGGGCAGTGGACAGTCTGTGGGCGTTACAACAGCCTGCGAAAACCCGGAAGTGGCGGCAAAATGGCTAAACTATGCCTTTACTGAGGAGGGCAACATACTCTATAACTATGGTATTGAAGGAGAGTCCTTCACTTACGTGGATGGCGAGCCACAGCTTACAGATTTGGTGGTCAACAATCCGGATATGCCCATGGCCTATGCCATTGGCTACTATGCCCAGAGCAACGGCGCCTTCATCATCGACAGCCAGCGGCTGACTGTGGGCTATACCGGCGCACAGCGGGAGGCCATGAGCGTATGGGCCTCTTCCACAGACGGAGCCAATTCCTATCCCTACTACGCGACTATGACCAGCGAAGAGGGGGATGAATTCTCCACTATTTATAGTGACATTGATACCTACGTAATGACCAGCATTCTGCAATTTATTATTGGCGAACGGCCGATCGAGGAGTTTGACGCCTTTGTGGAGCAGGTAATGAGCATGGGTATCGAAGACTGCATTGCCATTAAGCAGGCGGCTTATGACCGCTATGCAGACCGGTAAGCTGAAACTAAAGGAGGAATCGAAAAATGACAGTTGAAGAAAGACTCGCCAAGCTGGAGCACGAGCAGGCCCGGCTCCAGGCCGTGGTGGATATCCAGAACCTGGTCTCCACCTACTCTTACTACCACGCTGCCAATATGAACGATGAGTGCGTGCCCCTCTTTGCCCTGAAAACCCCCGGCGTTGCCGTGGACATTCCCCATATCGGGGTATTTGACAGCGGGGCGGACGGCATTCGCCGCTGCTACTCTGTGGCCCACAATGCGGGCATCACCTGCGAGGAGGACAAGGCGGGCATGATGATGCTCCGGCCCTTTACCACCCCCCTCATCCAGGTGGCGGCCGATGGGCAGACTGCCCAGGGCCTCTGGCTCTCCCCCGGCCTGACCACCGGCGGGGACCCGGAGCATGGCTATAACGCGATGTGGGCCTGGATTAAGTATGGATGCGACTTTGTCAAAGAGGACGGCGTCTGGAAAATCTGGCACCTGCGGGTGTTTGGCATCTTCCTTACCCCCTACCACGAGAGCTGGGTGGAGTCCTCCATGAAGAAGCCCACGCCCGAAGAGATTGCCGAGCGGGAGAAGATGATGGCCGAGCGCGCCGCCTCCATGCCCGCCGAGGCCAAGCCCGACCGCACCAACGACGACTATGACTGGGTCTACGGCATTGATAAAGTATATCCTGGCGATTTCCCCACGCCGCCGACGCCCTATGAGACCTGGAGCGACGACCGGACCATGATGCACGTGGAGAAG
>CAZRNK010000436.1:0-2042 GCA_964601435.1 uncultured Oscillospiraceae bacterium
GCAATCTCTGAAAATATTTTTGACTGCTATGAAGAGGACGCATCGTCTTCCCAGGCGGAAATTCAGGCGTGGGTGTCCGAACTGGGCTACGCCCAGCCCGCCGGTACGGAGCAGGCCGGCGCAGCCCGGCAAATATCCATACAGTTTGCCGGCGGCACTGTGATTTACGCGCTCAATGACAGCGCCGCCGCCGATTCCCTCTATGCGCAGCTCCCGCTCACGGTCGAAGTGGAGGACTACAGCACCAACGAAAAAATCTTTTACCCCACCCAGGCGCTGGACACCACCAGCACCCCGCTGGCATCTGGCGGAGCCGGTACCCTGGCCTATTATGCCCCCTGGGGCGACGTCGTGCTCTTTTATGACGACTACAGTGAAAACGCCTCCCTGTTCGCACTGGGAGAAGCCGTCTCCGGCGGGGAGCTGGTCAGCCAGATAAGCGGAACGGTCACCATCGAAGCGGCTATATCAGGTTCTTGATTCTGCAATGATAACAAAACAGGAGGTCTATAAACATGAGCAAAACTTTGGTTGCATTCTTTTCTGCCAGCGGCGTCACCCGCCGGGCAGCGGAAAAACTGGCGGCAGCAATTGATGCGGATTTATATGAAATCCGCCCTGCCGTCCCCTACACCAGTGCGGATTTGAACTGGATGGACAAAGGCTCCCGCAGCACTGTGGAGATGAACGACCCCAGTGCCCGGCCCGCCCTGGCTGACACAGACGCCAACATAGCGGCATACGACCGGATTTTCCTGGGCTTCCCCATCTGGTGGTACACCGCGCCGTCCATCATCCGCACGTTCCTGGAAAGCTATGATTTCAGCGGCAAAACCATCGTTCTTTTCGCCACCTCCGGCGGCAGCGGCCTGGGCAAAACGGCCAGCCAGCTTGCCTCCAGCTGTCCAGGTGCAGACATCCACGATGGGCGGCTCCTCAACGGCAGCCTTGCGCCGGACAGCCTGAAGCAGTGGGCAGCGCGTGCATAAGCCGGAGGCAAGCAATGAAAATTGCCATATTGACAGGCAGCCCCAACCGCAAAGGCTCCTCCAACCTGCTGGCAGACAGGTTCCAGCAGGGAGCAGAGGCAGCCGGGCATACCGTGACGCGCATTGACGCCGCCCACGCGGATATTCACCCCTGTACCGGCTGTATCCACTGCGGCTACGA
Organism: uncultured Oscillospiraceae bacterium; assembly: GCA_964601435.1. Classification (GTDB taxonomy): domain Bacteria; phylum Bacillota; class Clostridia; order Oscillospirales; family Oscillospiraceae; genus CAZRNK01. The sequence continues at coordinate 1,171 of CAZRNK010000436.1, forward strand.
GGGCCCTTGCGTGCAAAAAGATGACATGGAGCGCATCCGGGGCGTCATTCTGGATGCAGACATGCTGGTGTTTGTTACGCCCCTGTATTATTACGGCATGTCCGCCCAGCTGAAAACGCTTATTGACCGTTTTTGCGCTTTCAACAGCTCCATCCAGCGGCGGCGTATGCGCGCTGCCCTGCTGGCCACAGCCTGGAACAGCGACAGCTGGACTTTTGAAGCGCTTAAGTCCCATTACCAGACACTGGTACGCTATTTGAACCTGCAGGATATGGGCATGGTGCTGGGCGCCGACTGCGGGACAACCGCCATGACGGCGCGCTCCGCCTTCCCCCAGCAGGCCTATGCGCTGGGCAACCATCTGTCCTAAACGCGTGCAAACAAAAAAGGAGGACGCAATATGAAAAAGCAAATTGGAAATGCACTGGCCCTGTACCCCACGCCCCTGGTTGTTGTGGGCGCCATGGTAAACGGCAAGCCCAACTGGCTATTAGTGGGCCACCTGGGCATTATGGGCCACGACCATGTGATGGTGAGCCTGGCATCGGCCCACTACACCAACCAGGGCATTCGGGAAACGAAAAAGCTCTCCATCAACATTGTGGACGAGGCCCTGCTCCCCAGGGCGGACCGCGCCGGCTGCGTCAGCGGGGCCAATGGGGACAAGTCGGCGCTGTTTGACACCGTGTTCAGCGAAACCGGCGTCCCCATGATTGTCGACGCCCCGGTGACGATGGTGTGCAGCGTGGAGGACATCTATGAGACAAAGGGCTTTGAGAGCTTCATCTGCACCATCGACGCCACCTACGCCGACGAGGGCGTGCTCAACGAGGCGGGCAAGCTGGACTACCGGGCCCTCAAGCCGGTGCTCT
>CAZRNK010000437.1:0-2040 GCA_964601435.1 uncultured Oscillospiraceae bacterium
TGGTAAAAGAAAAGTATCGCTTTCGTCCCCGCCCGTGAGCGGAAAATGTTCTTTTGGGCACTTTTCTTGCAGGAGCAAGAAAAGTGCCGCCTCCGTTCCCGCCTGAGGGCGGGTAAAGATTCTTTTATGTACCTTTTTGGCCGCTGGGAAAAGGGCTGCCGCATCCCCTGGCTTGGGGCCCTAGGAGGGGACATGCCCCTGGAAGCGGTGGACGCCGGAGACGAGGGCGTGCTGTGCGCCCCCGGGCAGGTACAGTGTCCCCATGCAGCCGGGGGGCAGCTCCAGCTCCAGGGTATATGTCCCCTTTTCCTGAACCCACCGGACGGCGGCCTGGCCCCGGACGGTTTCCAGCGTCAGGCTAAAGCGCGCCAGCTTTTTCGGCAGGAAGGGGCGGATTTCAAGGCGCTTGAAGCCGTCCTCCACCCGCCGGAAGCCGGCTAGGCACTTGACAAACCAGTCGCACAGCCCCGCGCCCAGATAAAAGTGGCAGGCGGAGCGGGGCTCCAGCGTCCAATCCTCGTAGAAGGTGGTGGCGCCGTTTACCAGCTGCCAGCCCCAGGAGGGGAAGGTCTTTTGCGTGGCCAGATCCCAGGCCAGCTCGCCGAAGCCCAAATCTGTCAGGGTTACCAGGGCATGCTTGGCGCCGACGCAGCCCACATGCAGATGGTTCTCCCGGACGGTAGTGATGTCGCGGACCAGGTTCTGGATTACGGCGCTGCGCTGGGCTGCGGGGACAATGTCCAGGGCCAGGGGCAGTGGGTTGGAGGTCTGCCGGTAGCCCACGCGCAGCGGCTGCTGGCCCTCGGTGTTCCAGGGCGGGCCGCCTACCTTTTTATAATATGCAGTCTGGCTCGTCTCATAAAAGCCATCCTTCAGGAAGCGGGTGTTGACTGCGTCGGCGATGCGCGCTGCACATGCGTCAAAATAGGCCGCGTCCTCCCCGTTTCCCAGCTCCCGGGCAAAGCCGGACAGCAGATGCATGGTCAGCAGCTCGTAGCCCGAGCCGGTAATCTCCCCGCCCTCCGGGGAGAACTCCCCCTCGGGGCTGTTCCAGTCGCCGCCAAAGTAGCTGCCGCAAATCCAGCCGCTGCGGGCCAGATGCTCCAGCTCAAACTGGGCGTAGCGCCGGTTGGCCTCGTAGTAGTCTGGGACGGCGCCTGCCGCGCCGCATAAATCCGCCAGGTACCTTGTCAGGTGGACGTTCATGCTGCTCCATTCGGGCAAAATCTTCGGCTGGCACATGCCGGCCCCTGTGCCTTCCCCGTGGCCGCCGCCGGGGGACTGGCCGTCCCGGAAATCCGTCATGGCTTTCTGGACAATCGTCTGCATGTCCAGCCCCAGGAGCATCTGCTCCGCTGTCAGGGATACGTCGGCAGATGTCAGGTTTTTCTCAAAAACCGGGGTGGTGGTGATGACGCCGTGGAGGTTGTTTTCAATGGTGCGCAGCAGGTTGTCGTAGAAGGCCGGGAGCATTGGTTCGCTGCTCTCCAGGTGTGCCAGGCGGCGCACATCGCTGCGGATGCGCTCCACATGCACATGCTCCGGCCGGAGCTGGCCCGGAAAGCCCTCTATCTCCACATAGCGGAAGCCAAAGAAAGTAAAGCGCTGGGCCATCTCCTCCATGCCCATGCCCCGGAAAACGAAGCTGCTGGTGCCGCAGTCCTCTGTAAAAAAGCCGGCAGTGGGCAGCAGAAGTTCGCCTTGGCTGTCCAGCCGCTCTGCGCAGTGGATCAATACCTGCGTCCCAGCCGGGGCCTGGGCTGTGAGCACCACACGGCCCACGGTCATCACCGGCGTCTGAAAGCGCCAGGTGCCCCGGGCCGTCCGCTCCAGGGCCGGCGGCTGAAAGACCTCTGTCACCCGGTGGGGCGGCAGCAGGGCGGGCTGTACATAGGGGGTGGGCGGTGCCCCCAGCGTGGCCCGGGGCCAGGCGCTGTCGTCAAAGCCCGCTGTGTCCCAGCCCGGCAAATCCGCCGTACCGTCCCAGCGCTCTCCCATACCGCCCGGCTTGATGCACCGGGCGCTCTCGGGCTGCACGCG
>CAZRNK010000438.1:0-2009 GCA_964601435.1 uncultured Oscillospiraceae bacterium
ATGGCGGAAAAAGGCCCGCCGTTTGGGTATGTTGACATTTTTCAAACAAGGCCTAATTTGATGTCATCCATGTACAATTCCCCTTTCTATATCCGCTATGGCCTGAAAGACCGGATAAAACTGCTGGTGAACTACAGCGTTCCCTAGGCATTTAAGTCTGTCCAGTGCGGTGGGAAACCCCATCATCATTTCGTGGAATTCCGCCGCTTGTGTCGCGCTCAGTCCGTTCCACATGAAATCGTAGATAGGCCTGTCTTGGCCATGACGTTTCCACATTTTTACAATGCTTTTCTGTGGGTTGGATTTTTTGCAGCAGATCCATGCTTTCCAGTCGCTTGCTATTGGTCGCGGCCACAAGGGCGATTCGCTCACCCCAAAATTTTGCACCGGCAGCGTAGGCAGGGAAACAGTACCAGAACGCATCACACCCCACTTTGGCCAAGTCCCGGAGAACTCGTCCGAAAAACCTTCCATTTTCACTTGATAGAAGCCCTGGTACATTCTCTGCCACGAGCCATCGGGCGCCAGTCTCGCAAAACACTCTGAATAGTTCACTCCATAAATCACGCTCATCATGATATGCCAGACGTTTGCCACTAAGGCTGTGAGGTTGGCATGGGAAACCACCCGAAACAACGGTTGTCCCTGATAGTCCTGTTTTTTCACGAAAACTCTCTCCTGTCAGTGTCCGTATATCCCTCCACCTCGGAACATCCGGCCAGTGCTTTTCCAGAACCTTTGTCGGATAGTCCGCCCATTCGCACTGCCCTACTGTTCGGAACCCGGCCATTTCCGCCGCAAGGTCAAGCCCTCCAATGCCGGTGAACAGGGAAAGGTGTGTATGTACAGCCATATTTCCTCCTATTTTTTCCGCCAGCGGCGCTTATAGGCCAGGGAGGCCAGGGCAGTATACACCTCATCCTGCCGGTGCTTTTTGTCCAGCTCCGCCAAAAACTCCGCATATTTCTGGCATGTTCCGTGGCAGCGAGGCCGACGTTCCATGCAGTCCTTGCAGGGACTAATCACCGCCGCCCACCTCCTCCAGCTCCACCTCAATCCGTGGATTTTTCCGGCTCACGGAAAAATCATCTGAAAACCCCAGCACCCAAGCCCAGCCGTCATCCGGCAACACGCCGCAGCGCACCAGGGCGTCCTGGATGACCTTGCGCCCAAAGCCGGAGATGTTGTCCTTGTCCCGGCAGCGGTTACGCTCCACCCAGTGGTAGCGCATCCGCACCGGGCTTTTTGCGCGGTAGCCCCGGAGCTGTGTCCTGATTTGCCAGCTCACCAGCTCTTCCGCCTCCCGCTTAACCTTTGCGCCCTTGTAGCGGCTGGCGCGCTCCGCGTCGATGTAGTCGTTGAGCCCCGGCAGCCGTCCGGGTATGATAAGCCGCTTTATGGCGTACCCTCCCCATTGAGCCGCGCATAAATCCGCTGCATCCGGGCTAATTCCCCGGTTTTGGGCGCACTTATCCCCGGAGAAGCTCTCGGTTTCTCGCCGGGCAACTCGTCCTCCCAGCGGCCCTGATTGAGCCAAGTTGTGGGATTGGGAATATATTGGCCGCCGTCCTTACTCCATTGGGAGCTGCGCTTCTGCCGCTCTATTGCGGACAGGAGCGTTTCGAGAGGCGCATTAACCTTCTCGAAAGCTTTCTTAGCAGACTGTTTCCCAACTTTCTTCGGGTATGCCGTCCAAAATTCGTCAAAATCCCTCGCGCGCGCGTTTTTGTCCTTGCCACCGTTAGGTGGCTGACTATTGGTATTGGTTTCGGTATTGGTTTTGGTATAGCCATTTTTGCTATCGCTTGCCAAGCCGTTGCTATCGTTTGCTATGCTTTGCCATGCTTTGCTATCATCCGGCTCTCTGTTTTTTTCCCATCTAGCTGCGGCACCGGCGGCACCGGCCCGGCGTCTTGTGCCGGAGACCTCATCATAGCTGACCTGGTATCTGTCCTCCTGCATATAAACCCGGTTTGCGCAATATCGCTCCGGCCCGGTCAGCTCAGGCT
>CAZRNK010000439.1:0-2009 GCA_964601435.1 uncultured Oscillospiraceae bacterium
CGCGATCTCGACGCTCATCGGCATGCAGATGAGGCCCTTGCCGTAGGTGGCCATAAAATTGATGTTGGCAGTGGTGGCCGCCTCCGCCGCACAGATGAAGTCCCCCTCGTTCTCCCGGTCCGCGTCGTCGGTTACCAGGATAATCTTGCCCTGACGCAAATCCTCCAGGGCCTGCTCAATGGTGTCAAATTTCTCCATGTCTGCTCCCTCCTTAGAAGCCGTATTGAGCCAGAAATTCTCTTGTCAGCGCCCTGGGTTCCGCCGCCGGGGCGGGGCGGAGCAGGCGCGCTACATACTTGCCGATGATGTCCGTCTCCAGGTTGACGCCGTCGCCAATCCGCCGGGCGGAGAGGGTGGTTTGCACCGCCGTGTGGGGGATGACGGAGACGGAGAAGCTGGCGTCCGTGACAGCGGCCACCGTGAGACTGATGCCGTCTATGGCGATGGAGCCCTTTTCCACAATGAGGCGGAGCAGCTCCGGCGGGGCGGAGACGGTGTACCAGACGGCGGTGTCGTCCCGGCGTATGGCGGTAATGTGCCCCACGCCGTCCACGTGGCCCGAGACAATGTGGCCGCCGAAGCGGCCGTCCGCCGCCATGGCCCGCTCCAGGTTGACCTTGCTGCCGGGTGTAAGGCCGGACAGGGCGGAGCGGTCCAGGGTCTCGTGCATCACGTCGGCAGAAAAGCTGTCCGCCCCCAGGGCGGTGACAGTCAGGCAGACGCCGTTTACCGCGATGCTGTCGCCAATCCGGGTACCCGCGAGCACTTTCCGGGCCTGGATGGTGACGATGGCGGAGGCTCTGCCCCGCTGGATGCGCCCCAAGGTGCCAATCTCTTCAATAATGCCTGTGAACATCAGGCGTTCACCTCGCCTTCTATGAGAAAATCCTCCCCCAGGGGCAGGACGGTGCAGTTTTTCAGGGGGAGCGCTGCGTCCGGCGTGGGAAAGCCGGCGCCGGCGATGGGCGTCATAGCGCCGGCCCCGCCCAGGAGCTTGGGGGCGATGTAGGCCTGGACCTTTTGGACAATGCCGCTTGCCAACGCCGCCCAGTTTAAGGCGGCGCCCCCTTCCAGCAGGACGCTGTCAATCCCCGCCGCCCCCAGGTCCGCCATCAGGGCGGGCAAATCCACCCGGCCGTCCTTTGGCGCTGTGCGGAGCAGCCGGCAGCCGGCAGCGCTGTAGGGCGCGCACTTTTCCGCATCGCTGCAGCAGGTGGCAATCCAGGTGGGCGTCTCCCTTGCCGTGGCCACCACGCAGGCGGAGAGGGGGGTGCGCAGGCCGCTGTCGCAGATAATGCGTACCGGGTTCTTGCCCCCTGGCAGGCGGCAGGTGAGGCGGGGGTCGTCTGCCAGCACTGTGCCCACCCCCCCCCATAATGGCGCTGAGGGCGTGGCGCTGGGCCTGGACATGCTGCCGGGCGGCCTCTCCTGTAATCCACTTGGAGGCGCCGGTATAGGCGGCGATTTTCCCATCCAGGGTCATGGCATATTTCATGACCACATAGGGCCGGCCGGTCTGGATGTAGTGGAAGAATACGGCGTTGAGGGCGTCGCAGGCATCTTTCAGCACCCCTTCCGTCACCGCAATCCCCGCAGCCCGGAGCTGGGCAATCCCCTTCCCGGCCACCAGGGGATTGGGGTCCCCGGAGCCCACCACCACCCGGCGGATGCCGGCGGATAGGATGGCCTCGGTACAGGGGGGCTGCTTGCCGTAATGGCAGCCGGGCTCCAGGGTGACATACAGCGTGGCCCCCCGAGGGGAGCTGCTGCAGGCGGCGAGGGCGGCGCGCTCTGCATGGGCTTCGCCATATTTTGCGTGGTACCCCTGGCCGATAATCTCGCCGTCCTTGACGAGAACAGCGCCCACCATGGGGTTGGGGGCCGTCCAGCCCCGGCCTTTTTCCGCCAGGGAGAGCGCCAGGCGCATATATGCGGCATCGTCCATCAATATATTTCCGCAAATTGCAATAACAAGATGAACACTTCCGGGTAGATGGGACGGCAGTCAG
>CAZRNK010000440.1:0-2001 GCA_964601435.1 uncultured Oscillospiraceae bacterium
CTCGATGACGCCACGGAAGGGGTGGTCAAGGTCGGCGGGCAGGGCGTGCGCAGCTATGACCGCCAGGCCCTCCGGGACGCGGTGGGCATCGTGCTGCAGAAAAATGTCCTCTTCTCCGGCACTGTGTGGGAAAACCTCCGCTGGGGGGACCCCAACGCCGACGATGCGGCCATCTGGGCCGCCTGCCGGGCCGCCTGCGCCGATGAGTTCCTGGAGCGGATGCCCAGGGGCCTGGATACGGATTTGGGCCAGGGGGGCGTCAATGTCTCCGGCGGGCAGAAGCAGCGGCTGTGCATTGCCCGGGCCCTGCTCAAGCACCCCAAGGTCTTGATTTTTGATGACTCCACCAGCGCGGTGGACACCGCCACCGAGGCCAAAATCCGCGCTGCCCTGGCGGCCCTCACGGATGTGACGAAAATCATCATCGCCCAGCGCCTCACCTCCGTGATGCAGGCCGACCAGATTGTCATTCTGGAGGACGGGAAAATCCACGCTGTGGGCACCCATGCCACGCTCCTGGCCTCCGACCCCATTTACCAGGAAATCTACCATTCCCAGATGAAAGGAGGCGACGGCGATGGCAGCCCGGCAGCATAGCGGCAAGGCCCCCAAGCACCTGGGGCACACCCTTCGTGCCCTGCTGTCCTACATGGGGCGGCACAAGTTCCTCCTCCTGGCCGTGGCGGTGCTGGTCACCATCAGCGCCCTGGCCAACCTCCTGGGCACATATATGATTCGCCCCGTGGTCAACACCCTGGCGGCGGGCAACCTCCGGGAGCTCATTGTGGGCGTTATCATAACGGCCTGCATCTTCGGCGCCGGGGCCCTGGCCGCCCTGGGCTACACCCAGACCATGGTAAAGGCGGCCCAGAAAATCCTCTACGACATCCGCCGGGATTTGTTCGCCCACCTCCAGAAACTGCCCCTGCGGTTTTTCGACACCCGGCGCCACGGCGACATCATGAGCTACTTTACAAACGACGTGGACACCATCTCCGACGCCCTCAACAACAGCTTCACCATGGTGATTCAGAGCTTTATCCAGATGGTGGGCACCCTGGTGCTCCTCTACGTCCTCAACTGGCGGCTGTCGCTGATTGTGACAGTGTGCTACGCGGCCATGTTCCTCTATATCCGCTTCAGCGGGAAGCACAGCAAGGCCTATTACACCAAGCAGCAGGCCAGCCTGGGGGATTTGGACGGCTTCATCGAGGAGATGATGGGCGGACAGAAGGTGGTCAAGGTGTTCAACCACGAGACCGAGAGCATCGAGACCTTCCGGGAGAAAAACGACGCCCTGCGCAGGGCAGGCACCGGGGCCCAGAGCTTCGCGGCCACCATGGTCCCCGCCGTGGTCACCATCTCCTATATCAACTACGCCGTGGTGGCGGTCCTGGGGGGCATTATGGCCCTGCAGGGGAGCATTGACGTGGGCTCCCTGGCCAGCTATTTGGTCTTTGTCCGCCAGGCGGCCATGCCCATCAACCAGTTCACCCAGCAGTCCAACTTCCTCCTGGCCGCCCTGGCCGGGGCCGAGCGGGTCTTTGAGGCCATGGAGGAGCCCACAGAGGTGGACGAGGGGGATACGGATTTGGTCTGCGTCCGGGAGGAGGACGGCAATCTGGTCCCCTGTCAGGAGAGCACCGGCCGCTGGGCCTGGAAGCGCAGCGACGGCACCCTCGTCCCCCTCCGGGGCGATGTGCGCTTTTCCCATGTGGACTTCGGCTATGAGGCGGGCCACCCCATCCTCCGGGATGTGAGCCTGTACGCCAAGCCGGGACAGAAGATCGCCTTCGTAGGCTCCACCGGCGCCGGAAAAACCACCATTACCAACCTGATTAACCGCTTTTACGATGTCCAGGGCGGCCAGGTACTCTATGACGGCATCGACGTGCGCAGCATCAAAAAGGATGCCCTCCGCCGGAGCCTGGGCATCGTGCTCCAGGATACCCATTTGTTCAGCGGCACCATCGCCGACAATATCCGCTTCGGCAAGCTGGA
>CAZRNK010000441.1:0-1999 GCA_964601435.1 uncultured Oscillospiraceae bacterium
AGGGCGTGGGCGCGTCAAAGGTGAGCCCGCCGAAGAGGTCGGCATAGCCGTCCCCGCCGCCCTTCGCCCAGCAGACCACAGTGGTATCTCCCACCCGGTAGACATGGTCCCGGTCGGAGAGCAGATGGTTCAGGGCGGCGGTGTAGGCGAAGGCGGCATATTTCCCGGTTGGAGCGTTGAGATTTTGTTCTTTGCCGTAGGAGCAGAAGGCCGGAGCATTGAAGGAGACCAGGGCCGCGCCGCTGGACTGGGCCCCCGCTACATTCTTGATGGCGGGATGGACGCTCTCCACCGGCCCCATCTCCCCGGTGACTAGGCAGATGCCCTGGGGGCCGTCGCTGTCGGAATTATAATGGGTCTCCCAGGCCCGCCGGACTGCCGCATCTTTATGGACAAACCCCTCCGCTGTCCGGAAAACCAGGTTGCCACCGGCGAGGATATCATCCAGATATTCCGCCAGAGCCGGGTGCTCCCGGGCCTGCTCCGGATTCCAGGTGCGAAAAAACGCCAGCACTGCCCGGGCGGCGGGAGAATCCGCCCCCTCCAGCAGCTGCTCATGGAGGGCTTTGCAGGCGGCAAAGCACGCCTGTGTCCGCTGGGGCTGGCCCTTCTTGTCAATTCCCAAAATGTAACTGGAATTGTCGCAGAGAAAGTTGGCGGCAATCCCCACTGTCCGCTTTACCGGGGCCGGAAGCGGGATGCTCTGCGGGGCGAGAGCAGTTTTCTTGCCTCTCTGCTGCTCCGTCCGGATGTCCAGCACCTGCTCCAGCGCGCCGTCTGCCCCCAGTCGCAGCGCAAAGGACACCTTTACCGGCGCCCAGCCCGGCGCTTCAATCTTCCCCGCCTGTTCCAACACCTGATAGTACTCGGTCAGCGCCTGTAAAATCATTCCCGCACCTCCCCGCTGTTTCGGGCCGGAACATGCAATACGCCGTTTTCCAGCCTGCCCCGGAAGAACAGGGGCCGGATGTTCTCGGGGTCGGTGTAATTCAGGTCATACACCATCCAGCCCAGGTCCCGGGTGCCCTGCAGCTCCTCCGGGCAGGGCGGGAGCTCCTCACACCACCGGAACTGGGCCGGGAACTCCCGGCAGCCAAAATAGGGCTGGTGGTAAAACTGTCCCTTCTGGATGCGCCGCTTGACAATGTCCTGAAATTTCCCCGGGTTATCCCCCGGCGCGGCCTTGTCCGTCAGGTCAAAATGGGCCTCAATCACATAGCGCACGTCCCGCAGCAGCAGGGCGGCCCGCTGCTGGATGTCCGCTGAGGTGCACAGGTACAGCTCCCCCTTCCCCCGCTCCATCACGGTGCGGGCAGTGCGGGCAGAGATGGTGGACTTGACCTCGTTGCGCCGCAGGTTGGTAAAGCGGATAGGGGCGCAGACGTGGATGCGGTCGATGATCCATTGCAGCCCCGGATGCCAGTATATGGCCTCAATGAGCCCCCGGGCGGCAGATGGCGTCATCACGTCGTAGCTCACCCGCTCCACTTTCATCTCCGGCCGGGTGAATAGGGCATAGTCCCCCCAGACCTCCAGTGAGATTGGCATAGGCGTTCACTCCTTTCTCATACCCATATAGGGAATTTTGTATAATTTTAGCATATCACAAGCCGGAAAATTCGTCAATATAGAACAGAGAACTGACTCAAATAAACCATTCCCTCCCGCTGTCCGCCTCCAGACTCAGGCCAGTTTCCTGATTGTAGAGAGACAAATCCGTCAGGAGCGTAGAGCCGTCCTCCAGCCGTTCCAGTGCCCCGGCCCGGTCCAGGGCCTCAAAGTGCTGCTGGTAGATGGATACGCCGTACTGCCCCAGTTTTCGGTACAGCGCCCGGCTCCGCTCCCCGGCGCGCAGCCGCGCTGCCAGCGCAGCGCCCTCCCCATCGGGGATGTAGACCGTCACGGTCGGCTTCTCGTCGATGAGGTGGAACCGCTCCGCCACAGTGCGGAAGGGGAAAAAGTCCGTTTCCATCAGCGGCAGGATGCGCGCTTCGTCCTG
>CAZRNK010000442.1:0-1998 GCA_964601435.1 uncultured Oscillospiraceae bacterium
GAGTCAAGAGGGGGAACAGCCTTTGTCGCTGTTCCCCCTCTTGCGGCGTTTCTTTGGGCTCCACCCGTTTCTTTCGCTGGTGAAAGAAATGGGTGGATTATTCTTTTGGGTACTTTTCTTGCAGGAGCAAGAAAAGTATCGCCCCCTCGTCCCCTCGCAAGGGGAAAAACTTTCTTTTGGTTCCTTTTCTTTCGCTGATGAAAGAAAAGGAACGCTCCCGTCTCCGCCTGCTGGCGGAGTTTTCTTAGTCATTTTTCTGCGTACCGGAAAAAGGGCCGTTTTTTATACGCCTGTGCGCTTCGTCCCGGGGCAAATCATCCCCATATCCCCCTGGACATACCAGGATGTCACCGTTGTGAGCAGCATGTACATGCCGGCCGTTTCCGACTGTGTCAGGCCCAGTAAAGAGGGCGCTTCCTCCGGCGCTTCGGGTATTTCCGGCAGGGCTGTCAGCAGCAAATCACACCAGTGGAGCAGCTCTGCCGCCTCGCCCCGGGTAATGATGTCCTGGGGGCGGAAGAGTTGAATGTCATTTACCGAGGCAAAGCCCATCTGCCGGATGGTGGTCACTGCCGGCAGGGCCCAGTCCGCAATGCGCGCGTCATCCCGATAGGCCACGGCTGTGGCAGTGCCGGCGCCCGTAATCCCCAGCATTTCGCAATAGGCCCCCAGTACTTTATAAAATTCCTGGCGGGTCATCTGCTGCATGGGCAGGAAAGTGCCGTCCCCATAGCCCACTACCAGGCCCGTCTCATGGGCCCACCCCACAGGCGCGGCGTACCAGTCCCCCTCGCCTACGTCGGAGAACTCCTGCTGCATCTCCACCACCGGCTCCCCGGCCAGCCGCCACAGCAGGGTCACGGCCATAGCTCGGGTCAAATACTCGTTGGGCTTGAGCCCGGCGCCGTCTCCCAGAAGCAGGCCCTTTTCCTGCAGGTACCGGAGATCGGGCCAGGCCCAGTGGGCCGTGATATAGGTTTCGTCATAGCTTTCGGGGGATTTGTTCTGGACAGAGAAGTAATTGACGCCTTTTTGGGGCGTGACGCCCTTGAGCCGGAAGAGCTCTTCCACTGTTACAAATTCATACCCCTGCTCCAGGAGGGTGTCAATGGCCCGGAGGGAGCCGTTGATGTTGGCCATGCCGTGGGCATCGTGCATCAGAATAATGGCGCCGTCAAAGGCGTTGGCCACAATCCGCTGGTAAAACTGCTCCTCTGTGGTCCCGGTCTGCCCGTTGGTGGGGTCTACACTCCACCAGATGGAGGGGGCATTGATGGCGTTTAAAACCCGGCTGCTGTTAAATCCATCCCCATAGGGCAGGCGGACCATATATTCCTGCTCTATGCCCAGGGCCGCGTTCAGCGCCGCCGCAGTATTGTTTACCTCCCGCTGGATGGCTTCGGTGCTCAGTGTGGACAGGGCTGTGTGGCTGTAAGTGTGGCTGGCAATCTGGTGTCCGTCGTTATACACCTGGCGCACCACATCCGGGTAGAGCTCCACATAACTGCCCAGCATGAAGAAGGTGCATTTCACCCCCCGCTCCCGGAGCCCCTCCAGGAGAATGGGTGTGTATTTTCCGCTGGGCCCGTCGTCAAATGTCAGGGCAATGAGCTTTACATTGTTTGCCCGGGCGACAGGGGCCAGGGCCAGGCACAGCGCTAAGGCTGTCAGCAGAGAAAATAGCCGCTTCTTCATGGAAATCAACCTCGCTCAATAAGTTTACATAACACATTATCACCCGAGAGCAGAGGGAATTCCAGTTAAATTTAGTTCCAAAATTTCGACAAAAAATAACAAGCTTTTTTTCACCAGCAGGCGGGATAGAAAACAACACTTTTCTTGCTCCTGCAAGAAAAGCATCCAAAAGAAGTTTTCCACCCATTTCTTTCACCAGCGAAAGAAACGGGTGGAGCCCAAAGAAGCGCCGTCAAAGGGGGATAGCCGACCAAGGCTATCCCCCTTTGAAATCCCCCTCTAAACCTTCAGCCAGTTGCGGCC
>CAZRNK010000443.1:0-1993 GCA_964601435.1 uncultured Oscillospiraceae bacterium
AAGACACGGCTGGCTGCTGTGCCTTACCCCGTAAATCTATTGTAATAGGGGGAAATGTGTCAACGCGCTCTTTTGCTGAGCGTGAGCGGAATTACCGCGGCTTACCTCTCCCACTCGTCGGCCAGCCGCTCCAGGGCCTGGGTGCGTTTGCGCAGCTCCTTGTTGGCCATCCCTTCGCTGCGGCGGACCAGGTTTGTAATGCGCTCCAGCGCAGCCAGGAGGGCGGCAAAGGCGGCGCTCTTCCGGGCCTTGGCCGGCTTCTGGAGATAGACGCCCTTGGCGTCATAGACCAGGACATTGGTTTTCAAATCATATACGCAGCCGCTGTAGGGGGCGTAGGCGTCATAGCCATGCTCCTCCCGCAGACAGGCCGTGAAGCTGTCGGCAGAGGCGGCCTCCCCGTGGTTGATAAAAACCTTGCCGGGCTTCTGGGCAAACTTCCCCAGCCAGGCGAGCAGGCCGTTTTTGTCCGCGTGGCCGCTGATGCCGGGCATGACGGCGATTTCCGCATTGACCTCCACATCCTCGCCGAAGAGGCGGACATGCTTGGCCCCCTCATACAGCGTCCGCCCCAGGGTGCCTGCGGACTGGTAGCCCACAAACAGGACCAGAGACTCCTTCCGCCAGAGGTTGTGTTTCAGGTGATGGCGAATCCGGCCGGCATCACACATGCCGGAGGCGGAGATAATCACCTTGGGCTCGCTGTCGAAGTTAATCTGCTTGGAGTCATCGCTGGTGAGGGAGCGGCGCAGCCCGGGAAAGACCAGGGGGTTTACCCCGGCGTCCAGGAGGGCGCGGGTCTCGCTGTCAAAATAGGCGCTGCTGCACTCCTGGAAAATGGTGGTGGCCTCGTTGGCCAGGGGGCTGTCTACATAGACGGGGAAGTCCGGATGCCCGGTCACCAGGCCCCGCTCCTTGATTTCCCGGATGAAGTAGAGCATCTCCTGGGTGCGGCCCACGGCAAAGGCGGGGATGACGACGTTCCCGCCCCGGTCCAGGGTCCGCTGGATGCAGCCGGCCAGGGTGCCGATATAGTCCGGCCGCTCCCCGTGGAGCCGGTCGCCATATGTAGATTCCAGAACCACATAGTCCGCTTCTGCCACGGGCATGGGGTCGTTGATAATGGGCTGATTGATGTTGCCCACGTCGCCGCTGAAGACAATCTTTTTGGTGACGCCGTCCTCTGTGAGCCAGATTTCAATGCAGGCGGAGCCCAGCAGGTGGCCAATGTCTGTAAAGCGGACTTCCACCCCCTCCGCTACCTGGATGCGCTGGCCGTATTCGCAGGGGACGAAGTGGGTCAGGGCCCCCTCTACGTCCTGGATGGTGAAGTCCGGCTCAATGAGGGGCTCGCCGGAGCGCTTGTTTTTCCGGTTGCGCCACTCTGCCTCGGACTCCTGGATGTGGGCGCTGTCCCGGAGCATAATCCCACACAGCTTGGTTGTAATGCCGGTGGTGAAAATCTTTCCCTGAAAGCCGTCCTTGTACAGCTTGGGAATGTTGCCGGAGTGGTCAATGTGGGCGTGGGTCAAAAGCAGAAAGTCAACCTGGGCGGGGCTGATGGGCAGCGGCTCGTTGGCAAATACATTTTTGCCCTGTTCCATGCCGCAGTCAACGAGGCCGTATTTCCCGTTAATCTCCAGAAGGGTGCAGCTGCCGGTGACTTCATGGCAGGCCCCCAGAAAGGTCAGGCGCATGACCTGTTCACCTCCGTGTTTTTCTCTTTGTTTTATAGTATAGCGCAGGACGGAGAAAAAGGCAATGCGCCTGCCCGGCGTGCGGAAATTTTTACAAAAGGAAAATCAAACTTCCCTTGTCAACTACAGGCTGTTGTTGTATAATACATCTCGAACATTTGATACGGGGAGGGACATCCCTTGAGAAAGACAAAAATTATCTGTACCATGGGCCCTGCGGTGGACGATGAGGAGTTTCTCCGCGCCCTGATTCTGGCGGGTATGGACGCCGCCCGCTTCAACTTTTCCCACGGCAC
>CAZRNK010000444.1:0-1987 GCA_964601435.1 uncultured Oscillospiraceae bacterium
CGACCCTGGAGGAGCTGGGGGACATCAAGACCGCCGTAAGCGAGGCGGTGACCAACTGCATTGTCCACGCTTATCCGGACACCTTGGGAAAGGTGAGCCTGCGGGCAAAAATTTTTCCCGATGGGAACTTGGAAATTGTTATCCGGGACTGGGGCAAGGGGATTGCGGACATTGAGCAGGCCCGCCAGCCCATGTTTACCACCGGCGGCGAGGAGCGAAGCGGCATGGGCTTTACCATCATGGAAAGCTTTATGGACACCCTCCGGGTTCGCTCCGCGCCGGGGAAGGGGACAACCGTGACCATGAAAAAGCGGATTATCCCCCGGACGGCCCATCGATGATGGAGGATATGTTTGCCCTGCTGCGGGCTGCCCAGCAGGGGGACCAGGAGGCCGCGGAGCGGCTGATTGTGGAAAACTCCGGCCTCATCTGGTCCATTGCCCGGCGGTACTTCGGCCGGGGCGTGGACGCCGATGACCTCTATCAGCTGGGCTGCGTGGGCTTTCTGACGGCCATTGCAGGTTTTCAGGAGAGCTACGGGACGCAGTTTTCTACCTACGCTGTCCCCAAAATTTCCGGGGAAATCCGGCGCTTCCTCCGGGATGACGGGGCTATCAAGGTCAGCCGGGGCATTAAAGAGCGGGCACAGACCATCCGCAATGCCCGCAGTACCCTGGAGCAGCGCCTGGGCCGGGAGCCCACCCTCTCGGAGCTGTCCGCTGAGACGGGGATTCAGGTGGAGGACATTGCCGCCGCTGAGACAGCCACAGGCCCTGCGGAATCCCTCCAGCGCGCAAGCGGGGAGGAGGGCTTTACCCTGGAGCATGTGCTGGGGGACTACGGCCAGGAGGAGCGGCTGGTGGAGCGCGTAGCCCTCCGGGAGGCCATTGCCCGGCTCCCGGAGCGGGAACAGAAGGTGATTGCTCTTCGGTTTTACCACAGCATGACCCAGGAGCGGGCGGCCCGGGTATTAGGTGTCTCTCAGGTACAGGTGTCCCGGCTGGAGCGGCGGGCGGTGGAAAACCTGCGGGGCATTTTGACAGAGCTGTAGCGGCACGCAAAGACGTTTTCCTGCCAATCTGTATTTTTCAACATCATAAGCGGGGGACAGCATACACAGCTGTCCCCCGCTTATGATGTTTTCTTTAATCTGTATTTACTTGGCCAGTACCTTTTTCAGGCGGGCATAGCGGGGGAGGGAGTCCTCGTAGACGCGCTCCGGCTGGCCCTGAATCAGGGGCAGGGCATAGTCAATGAATTCCTGGGTAACATTGTTCCCCTCGGGGACAATCCACTCCAGCGGCACCTTCTTCTCCTTGTTGGCCACTTTGGTCAGGGGCATCAGGACATACTCACAGCTGTATTTGCCGCCGTCCATATTCCGCTTAAAGGCGACCATCTGTCCGGTGACACCGGAGACAGCCTGCTCAACGGCCACCTTGCCGGCATTGAAGGCCTCCTCCAAATCTGTCGCGGAAGCCAGGTGGGAAGCGCAACGCTGGAGCAGGCTCAGCTCGATGCCCCGCACCTTGGCGCCGGTCCGCTGCTTCACCGCATCGGCCAGCATAACCGCCAGGCCGCCCAGCTGGGCATGGCCGAAGCCGTCGGTGGCGCTGGTCTTTGCCTCGGAGACAAAGCTGCCGTCGGCATAATGAATGCCCTCGGACACTGCCACCAGCACATTGCCGTTGGCCTCGTAGATGCGCATCACATCGCTGAAGAACTGGTCCATGTTGAAGTCCACTTCCGGCAGGTAAACCAAATCCGGGCCGGAGCCGTGGGCGGTGGCCAAGGCGGCGGCGCCGGCCAACCAGCCGGCATGGCGGCCCATGATTTCCACAATGGTAATCATGCCGGTGTCATAGACACGGGCGTCCTTGGAAACTTCCATACAAGAGGTGGCGATATACTTGGCGGCACTGCCATAACCAGGGCAGTGGTCCGTACCAAACAAATCGTTGTCAATGGTCTTGGGCACGCCCATAAC
>CAZRNK010000445.1:0-1980 GCA_964601435.1 uncultured Oscillospiraceae bacterium
TACCGCAAATCTGCCGCCGGAAACCCGGCCATATAGCCAAAAACAGCGCCCATGGCACCATCTGTGGGCACTGCTTTCTCCATCAGCGGCCCCTAGGCCTAAGTCCCGCCCCGGCGAAAACCGCCGGGGCGGGATTTTCTGTCCGCGCTATCCGGACGCTTACAGGCCCATCATTCCAGACCCATCATTCTGTTATAGGCACTCTGGTAGATATCAATGATATTTTGAATGCCCAGCTCATACAGGGTTTCCTGGAATGTGGGAATTTCCGAAATATCCTTCTGCCCTGTCAGGAAGGCCAGGGAATTTTCGGACATGTAGGCCAGCAAATCGGGGGAATAGGTATTGTAGATTTCCTGCTCCTCCTCGGTCATGTTGGACGACAGGCCGGAGGGCAGGTTATAGGCGGAATCTGTCTCCTGCTGGCTAATCCAGTCGATGGCCGCAATGACCTCATCGTCATAGGTGGACATCAGGCGTTTGGTATCCTTGATGGTGGGAACCAGGTCGCCGGCATAGATGTTCATGGCGTTGGAGGGGGTAAGGCCATCCGGGTTGTGCAGAATCAAATCTGTCAGGACAATCTCCCCGTCCACAATGTTGTAGGCCTCGCCCTCAATGCCATAGCTGGCCAGACGGCAGCCCTCTTCCGTATAGAACCAGTCAATCATCTGAATGACCAGCTCTTTATTGCTGGCGTCTTTGTTGATATTCCAGACCTCGGACTCCAGGGCCACCTCATCGGTGTCGCTGAAGTGGAAAACATCCCCCTCATTCTCCATGGGGTAATACAGCGGGGTAAACCAGGCGCCGTCCCCCAGCTGTTCCGCATACTGGGGCATATTGGCATACATGGTCACAAAGACGGCGTTCTCCCCCCGGAGTACATACTCCTCTGCATAGGGGCCGCCCTCCATGTTGGCGATGTTGTCGTTAATAAGTCCCTCTTTGTACCAGCCGGAGATGAGGTCCACATACCGCTCATAGCTGTCCTCCAGGAAGCCAAAGTGAATCTCATCGTCCACCACATACAGCGGCAGGTTCACATAGGAGCCGTTCTGGTAGCGCACAGAGGTGTTGAAGCCGCCGCTGAGCACTACGCCGGTGCCCATGTCCCCGATGACGCTCAGGGCCAGGGGGGCCTTGACGCCGGCCTCGGTCTTGAGGGCCCGAAGCATCTCCGTCCAGTCGTCAAAGGTGGTAATGTCATCGTGGTTCATGCCCACCTCTTCCAGCAAATCGCCCCGGGTCACAATCCCGGCCACCGGGAAATTGTTGGCATTAATCTGCCAGAAGCCGCTGATGACATCCTCCGTCATAACATTGTTCTCAAATCCATATTTTTCAATGGCGGCCAGATAGTTGGGCATGTAGTCCGTATAGTCAATCAGGTTCAGGAAGGCGTCCTCTGCCACTGCCGCACTGGCCCCGCCGGGATACCAGGCGCCGCCCTGCACAATGATATCGGAAATCTCATCGCCGGACATCATGACATTGAAGAGCTCCTTGGCCGCCTCGGCGCTGACCGCCGTCACTTCGATGGTCACGCCGGTGGCCTCGGACCAGCCGCGGATTAAGCTGATGTCGTTGTAGTCAGAGACATACGGCGCGATGGAAGACTCAATGGAAGTAAACATGGTAACGACCGTCTCTTCCGTAATGGGGAATGAATAAAGCTGCGCGCCCGATTCCTCCGGGGCCGCAGTCTCTGCCGCTTCGCCGCTCTCTGTGCTGGCGGGCGCGCTCTCCGGACTCTGGGTCGCCTGCCCGTCAGGGGCCTCGGTGGCCTCGCTGCCGCCGCTGCACCCGGCGAACAGCGCCGTCAGAAGCACCAGCGCCAGAATGATACATAGGGTTGCTTTCATCTTTTTCACGTTGCCTCTCCTCCTTTAAGTTTGTCTGACAAGTATGCATATACTGACTGTCCAATTTTAGTATAGCATTTTGCACAGACCCGGCAATATCGTCTGGCGCTTATTT
>CAZRNK010000446.1:0-1968 GCA_964601435.1 uncultured Oscillospiraceae bacterium
ATGATGAGGCCCTTTTTCCGGATTCAGCGGCGGGCGGCCAACCTTCCCCCGGCCGCCCGCCCCTAAAAAGTACAAAAGGCCCTGGCCAAACTTTGTTTGGCCAGAGCCTTCAATTTTACGGAGGGAAAGTTCAAATACCAGTTTTCTTTGCAAGAAACTCCCTTGCAGCAGCAAGTTCTCCACACCAGTCTGTTTCACCCAGATTCCAAAATTCTGCCACAAACAGGGACACCCCTTGTTCTTGCGCTTGTTTCACATAGGTTTGAAATTTTACGTGCCCAGCGCCAAAAGGTACTTCTCTATACCGGCCTGGGGCAGTTTCTTTCAAATGCATTGCCGCAATATGCCCTTCGCCGGAGGCGATATCCTGCGCCAAGCTGGTCCCATACTTGACTGATGCATTGGTCAAATTACCAAGGTCAGGGTAGAGCTGCAGATACGGAGAACGAACCGCCCGAACATAGTGCATCGCTTTCTCAATGGTATCCATAAACGCTGTCTCCATCGTTTCAAAGGCCAGAACTACACCAAATTTGGCTGCCATGGCAACACAGTGCTGCAAATTTTCTTCAAACCAATGCCGGGTATCTTCGTCACTTTTTTCATAGTAGACATCGTAGCCCGCCAGCTGGATCAGCCGGACGCCCAGATCGTCTGCCAAGCAGATTGCTTTTTCCATAATTTCCAGACTTTTCGTCCGAATTTCTGGAACATGGCTTCCCAGCGGCCATTTACGGTGCCCGCTTAAGCACATAGTGCGGATCCCGATTTCACAGGCACGCATTGTCCGGATTAGGTCATCGCGCATCTCCTTGCCCCACGCCAATCGGGCCTGTTTTTCTGCTGTTTCATCAATACTGATCTCCAGAAAGTCAAACCCGGCTTGCTTCGCCGCCATCAGTTTTTCTCTCCAGGACAGAGAATTCGGCATGGCTTTCTCATACAGTCCCAAGCGACAGTTCTTATGCTCATTCATCCGCAGTCACCACATACACTGCCGCCTGGGCTGCTTCCCGGTTGGCACTGAGCAGCAAATCCCGCTCTTTTTGATGAACAATATGTACATTGCTGGGCCCTATCCCTTCATCCACTGTCTTGACTTCAAATGCTCCTTTTTCTGACATTGTCACAACAAACAGCTGTTTTTTGCCCCGGCGGCAGCCACCAACAAAGCAGGGCTTCCCCGCCAGCGTCCCGCCCCATACAGCGTGATAAAATTCCGTAATCTCCGGATGCTGGAACACCTGAATGTACCGTCCATTCATTTCTTTATAAATCCGAAAATTTTCACCGTGAAAAGGCTCTATGGCAGCAAGTTCCAGCTTGCCATCGCCATCGAGATCCACAGCAGCCATATCGCTCGCGGCCCTATCCATAATCTTCTCAATTTTCCAGTCCACATCGCCGCTGGGCGCCTGAATACGAAATACACCATTCCTACAGCCAATCAAAGCCGTATCCTCACGCAAGCGCCAATAGCCGTGGTTTTGATACAGGTCATCCCGGAGAACATGCACTTCCTTGATTTCCCTGGTCTGCATATCCACCTTGCCAACAAATACGCTGCCTGGCATACTCCAATCCTCGCGGCTCTCCTTATGCGCTGCCAGACTGCACCCAATAAAGAAGAGGCCCTTCTCTGTATGGAGCACATCAATGCGGTGAATATAGGGTGCGGCAAACACAGGTTTCGCGGCAAAAGTGCCATCAGGCTGCGGCGTCACCCAGACGACCTCCGCTTCTTCCCATTGAAACAGCCTGAAAAATTTCTGAATCGCCAGAAAAGTGCCGTCTTGCAGCGGAACCATAGTCATTGTGCCGCCAGGTTCTTCCCACACGGTAGTCCTGTTTGTAAACGTCTCACTGTCATAGGCATAGCAGCCTGCATGCCCCTCCGAGGCAAACAGAATTTTTTCGCAAATTGCAATAACAAGTTGAACACTTCCGGGTAGATGGGACGGCGGTCAG
>CAZRNK010000447.1:0-1959 GCA_964601435.1 uncultured Oscillospiraceae bacterium
CAGCAGGGTATGAACAATGCCGCCCAGATGTGGGCGGGGTTGAATGCGATGCAGCAGCAGAAGGAAAGCAGCTGGGGAACGCTGGGCGGTACTGCCGCCGGCATCACAGGGAGCAGTGCCGTTGGGGCTGTCGTTGCCGCAGATACCATGCGGAAAAACGCCGGGATACGGGCCCAAAATGAAGCAATCAGCCGAAAGAATTTTGACGCGACCTCTCCTATGTTTGATGCGGCTGTGCAACAAGCGGGCGCGGCTCAGGATAAATTGAATAAAATCCAGGCCGAGGCCGAAAAGGTCAAGCTGCACCTGACGGAGGAGCGTCCGCTGGAGGAGCTGATGCACGCCCTCCATATCGGCACGCCCAAAATATCGTTTACCGCAGGGAATACCATGTTAATCAAAGTATCGGTGAATCCGCAGGGGAAGTTTCTGATTGCAGACAGTGTACCGGCGGTGATTGACGGCAGCTTTGTGGCTGAAGTTTTCGCGGACGGCAGCAAAATTGGGGCCGCTTATTTAAACCTGCCGCGAGATGGCCTCATTGCACCGACGACATTAGAGGGGTATTGCCTGGAAGCACAACCCAATACGTCCTACACAGTGCTGATTTTTCCGCTTGCGCTATGGCTGATTGAGAAATACAGGCCTTCTCCTATTGACTACTCCATTGGTTATGGCTCAAAGCGCCAGAAGCTGACCTATGAAATTTTGGACATAGACAATATGGTCCCGGCTTCAGAGCCAAAAACGCCGTGGGTGGCCGCGCCTGCGCCGGACATCACATGGCAGCAGCGCCGGCCATTGTATTTGAAAGAATTGGAGGAAAAAGAAAGGCACATCAAACACATTCAAGAAACGGCAGCCAACAAGAAAAAGAAACGACCCGAAATCGTCATTGGCATCCTTCTTTTGCTGGCTGGCGCAGTCATGTTTGTGGGCGGCAGCCTGCCGAATTTTACGAGCGAAGGACTGACTGCGCGTGTCCTCGCCCTTTTTGCCTGGACACTCTCGCTTGCCCTGTCCGGGCTTCTGCTTATTTTTGCAAAAGTCGACAAGCGGAATCATCTGATTGCCCCGGTAATCTTCCTGGTAATTGCGGCAGCTGGGTTTATTGCATTTTTTACTTTGACATATGTGTAATAGATTTTCTCCAGTGCATTGCGGCCCCCACTCCTTTTCGCCGGATAACCCGGGAAAATCCGGCTTGACATTCCGGGCGGAACGTGGTAAAGTATGAGCCAAGAAACCGATGAGGAAGGGTAAGTACCCCCTGGAGAAACGGTGCAGAGAGCCGCTGGCGGTGGAAATGCGGCGCGTGGACCTGGGGTGAATGGCCTTCTGAGGGCAAGCCGAACGGGAAAAATCCCAAGTAGGTGCGCCGGAGCGCTGCGTCTCCGTTAGCAAAGCGCGGCATATACGGCCCTTTTCGTGTATGCGCTGAGTGGGTATGGGTTTCCATACCAAGCCGGGTGGCACCGCAGAAGTTTATTGGCTTCTGTCCCTGCAAAGACTGTATTTGCGGGACAGGGGCTTTTTTGTTGGCCATTTCCGGCCAGGGCCCGCGTTCCGCGCCAGAGAAACGGAAATTTGGAAAGGAGATTCATACCATGCGCGACGAGAAAACCATTCCCTACAAAATCTATCTGGAAGAGAGCGAGATGCCCACTGCCTGGTACAATGTCCGGGCCGACATGAAAAACAAGCCCGCCCCCCTGCTGAACCCGGCTACCCACCAGCCCATGAAGGCCGAGGAGCTCTACCCCGTGTTCTGCCAGGAGCTGGTGGCCCAGGAGCTGGACGACACCACCGCCTATATCCCCATCCCCGAGGACATTCAGAAGTTCTACAAGATGTACCGCCCCTCTCCCCTGGTGCGGGCCTACTGCCTGGAGGAAAAGCTCCAGACCCCTGCGAAAATCTACTATAAATTTGAAGGCAACAATACCTCCGGCTCCCACA
>CAZRNK010000448.1:0-1950 GCA_964601435.1 uncultured Oscillospiraceae bacterium
CTGGTGCTGCTGGCCTCGGTGCTCCTCTTCCTCTACAAGCAGCGGAGCCTCCATCGCCAAACCGCTTCTTAAGCTGTGCCTTCTCTCTTCAGGTGCAGCGTGTATCGCTGGTTTACTGTGCTAAACCCTCGTGAACGGTTTGATTTTAATACAATATGAACAAACCTGTCAAGATGAATGTGCCGTTCTCGCCTGATTCAGGTGCAAAAAATTCCATCTTGCTACACCAAATGTCCCCTTCTCTGTAAAATCTTGTGTAAAAAATACAGCCCGCATTTTTCCTCACAGGCAAATGCGGGCTGCATATTTTTTCATTTTCCTGCGTAAAACCGGGCAGGAAAATTCATTTTTCTACCCACTCCAACTGAAAAAGAGGATATGGATTGCCCTTTTTAATGGTGCACCGGCGGCGCGTCCGGTCCCGGCCCCGGCAGCGGGGCGTGCTCCGCCAGGAGCGCCAGGAGTGTTTCGTCGTGGCGGAAGCGCACCGCCGCCGGCACATTGCCAAAGACGGCGCAGGCCCCCTCCGCCTCGGACCAGGCAGGCCATTCCCCCATTCCCGCTGCGGCCGGCGCACCGCTGCGGGCAAAGCTGAGCCAGGCCCCGCTTACCTCCTCCTGGAGCCGGTGCGTAACCCCCTCTGCATAGCAGTGGGGCAGGTTTTCCGCATTCCGGAAGACAAAGGGAATTTCGCTGCAGTGGGGGGCCAGGAGCCCGCCCTGAAAGGCGGATTCAAAGGCGAAAACATAGTTATATACTTTCCCGGCCCCCAGGGCGCTGCGCTTGCGGACAAATTCCATCGTCGGCAGGCGGAAGAAGCTGTCCGCCTGGAGGGCATAGTAGTCGTCCAGCTCCGGATACGCCTGGCGAAATGCCGCCTGGATGGCCGGCCCCGCGTCTCCGTACCGGGCCTTCAGCGCCGCGGCCTTCTCCGCCACCGGGACGGCGTGGTTGCCCCCCTCGGCCGTACCGAAGGTAAACTCCGCCAGCGTGGAGCCCACCAGCACCGGGACGCCCGCCGTCTCCCGCCGGAACCCAACCTGAATCCCCTCGCCCAAATAGGTCTCCCCGTCGGGTACCGGCGCCCAGGTGAAGGCCTCCCCCGCCTGCATCATGCGCTTCACCCCCGCCGCCAGCTCCTCATAGGGCATGGCAGACAGCTTTTCTATGCCCCCCAGGGCCTCCGCAATGCGCCGCCCCTGGGCGCGCGCCTGGTCCTTGGTGACCGTGAGGCTGGGAATGACCCCGCTTTGAATAATCGCCCGGGCATACAGCCCGTCGGCTGATGGCATCTGCATCAGCGCCGACACCTTGCCCCCGCCGCCGGACTGGCCGAAGATGGTCACGTTGTCCCGGTCTCCCCCAAAGGCGGCGATGTTCTCCCGCACCCAGGCGAGGGCGGCAGCGATGTCCAGCATCCCGGCAATGCCGGAGTACCGGTAATCCTCCCCATAGTCGGATACGTCGCAAAATCCCAGGACATTCAGCCGGTGGTTGACGCTCACCACGACCACGTCCCCATCCCGGGCCAGATTCTCGCCATCGTAGGCGTACTGCTCAATGGAGGAGCCGTCGGAAAAGCCGCCTCCGTGGAGCCAGACCATCACCGGCTGCTTGGCAGACGTATCCAGCCGCTTGGTCCACACGTTCAGATTCAGGCACTGCTCGTCGCTGGGCCAATACCGGTGGGGGCAGGTAAAGTCCCCCATGAGAAAGGGCTTGCTGAGCAGCGGGCAGACGTATCCATACTCCTGTGCATTGCGCACCCCCGCCCAGGGGGTCGCCGTCTCCGGCGCCATAAACCGCTTGGCCTGGGCATAGGGAATCCCCCGGAACTGGTAGACCCCGTTCATGGAAAAGCCCCGCAGCCGGCCCGATTGGGTCTCTACCACCGGGGCGTCAACGCCGCACTGAAATGCCCATACTTTTTCTCCGTACATATTCTCCCCC
>CAZRNK010000449.1:0-1948 GCA_964601435.1 uncultured Oscillospiraceae bacterium
CCGAAATCTTGCCCGTGTGGGGGCCCAGCTGTTTCTGCTCAATGGTGGACCAGCCGTCGTTCAGCGCCAGCTCCAGCAGCAGCGGCAGGTTGAGCATGCCGCCCGGCACATCCAGGGACATGCCGGGGACCGAGGGGGAGTTACAGCCGGTGGTGATGGCTTTGCGCGCCACCTCCAGAGGCCGGCCCTGGTCCAGCATAATATCAATGAGCAAATCCTCGCCCACAAATTTCATCTTGCCCCGGACAATTTTGGCCACCTCGCAGGCCCGCACCAGGAAGTCCAGCGGGGTCTTCTGGCTGACCAGAATCACCACGTCCTCTGTAAGGAAGACAATCTCCTCTGCGTCCAGGCACATCCACGTCAGCTCGTTGACCGCGTCCTCCCCGTTCTCATCAATGCCGCCGATGTTGAAGGACACCCGGCAGCCCAGGCCGCCGTATGCAGCCGCAGTCACCGTACTGTAGACGGTGAACTGCCCATTCATCTTGATGAAAAACATGGAGAGCAGCTCCAGCGCTTTCTCCTGCGTCAGCACGCCCTTTTCCATATCCCGTTTAAAATAGGGATACAGATACTGGTCAATCCGGCCAAAGCTCTGGCCGGCACCCCAGCACTCCAAATTAATGCCGATATTGATAAACCAGGTGGACTGGATGGCCTCCTGGAAGCTCTCCGCCGGATACAGGGGCACTTTGCGGCAGATGCGGGCGATTTCCAGGAGCTCTGCCCGCCGCTCCGGGGTGGGGGCGCACTTCGCCTTTTCCTCCGCCAGGTCCGCATACCGTCCGGCAAAGTCCACCACAGCCTGGAGGGAAATCTTCATGGACTTCAGATATTGCACCGCATGGAACTGCTCAATGTCCCCCAGATTTGTAAATTTCTCCATAGAGGCGTCCACTTCGGCCATGAGGCCGATGATGCCCTTGGAAAGGACCTGGGCGAAGTCGGGGGCAAAGTGCCCCGGATACTGGGTATTCATGCAGTAGGCGCCGCCGGCAAAGAGAATGTTGTTTACCTCCAGCAGCTCTGCCGGGATGGTGCGCATCCAGCGGTCGGCCAGGGACTTCCCGTCCCAGTAGGATACCATTTCCCGCATCAGCTCCTTCTCCTCCTCGGAAACAGGAGCATAGCGCTCCTGTTCCCGGGTGGAGAAGGTGTCCATCTCGTCCAGGTACCAGCTTTTGTTTATCTCCGGGGAGAGGTGCCCGCCCCGGGCTTTGGAGGAGGTGCGGCCTACAATCAGCTCCTCATCCCCAATGGCTACGTCGATGTTGCCCAGAATTTTTTCCAGCGCCTTAGCCCGCCGGTAGTGATAGGGATAGCCTTCCGTCTCCTGGTAGGCCTCTGTGGTAAAGCGGGCCTTCTGCACGCAGATTTCCGGCGTGACCTGGACGCCCTCCCGCAGGCGGTGAAGTCTCTGTACAACTGGGTCTGACAATTGAATTCTCATACCAAATCCTCAATTCTGATTGCGCGTTTTCTGCTTAGAATGGGCACTCCGTAATTTTCTCAACAGGGAACTTGGTCAGGAGCTCATAGCCGTCCTTGGTGACTACGATGTCCTCCTCCAGCCGCACGCCGAAGGGGCCGTACTTGGGGTCAACGCCGCCGGTCCAGGTCTCAATTGCCATAACCATGCCCTCTTCCAGGATGGTATGGGAGGCGTCCGGCGTATAGGGCCGGAAGAACTGCGGCGCCTCATGGAGGGAGAGGCCCAGGCCGTGGCCCAGGGCATAACCGGCCACGTCCAGCCAGTTGTCATAGCCCCAGTACTGGGGGCTCTGGGGCCAGCCCAGGACGATGTCCTTGGTGGAGTTGCCCGCCTTAATCCCTTCCATGCCGGCATACATCATGGCCCGGCACTCCTCATACACCTTGTGCTGCAGGGGGGTCGCCTCGCCGCAGACAAAGGTCCGGTAGTAGCAGGACTTGTAGCCCATGAAGG
>CAZRNK010000450.1:0-1937 GCA_964601435.1 uncultured Oscillospiraceae bacterium
CTAAATCTGTATAATCCCCGGATGCAGTCATAATATTGAACTGCTCACTGAGGGCCGCATTATTGGGCGTAATTGCAAAATCAATATATACCCCCGTCCGGTTCTCCAACTCCTGGAAAAACACCGTATCCTCATGGGAATCATAATAGGGCAGAAGCTGGTCGGAGTAGAGCATGAACATACTCAGCTCCAAATCGTCATCTGTCAGCGGATATTCAATTGCTGCCACTTCCTCCTCCGGCTGCTCTGTCTCACCGGCAGCCTCTGTCGCCTCTGCCGCAGGCGCTTCTGTTTCGGTGGTTGCCGTCTCGGGAGCTGCCGTTTCTTCCGCAGTGCTGCCGCACGCTGAGAAGAGCGCCAGGACCAGCATCGCCGCCAGCAGGAGAGACACAATACGTTTTTTCATCTTACAATCCTCACTCCTGTTTTAACAATGCATGTCAGGCTGACATCCCCACCATACGGGATAAAGGGGCAAAATACAAGAGCCCGTTTTTGCCTCCGGAACAAAAAACCATGGATTTTCCGGCAATCCACCCCCTATGTCAAAAAAACGTCCACTGGTCAAACTTGAACCGCTGTTCTATTTTTGATACAATATGTTTACAAATAAGAAAGGTGACTTGACATGAAAGCGTATCGTTCAGCAGCCTGTGCCTGCGGCGCCGCAATACTTTCTGCAGGCACGTGGGCCGCCTATAGCCTGGGGCACAGCATTCTGTCTCCTGTTTTTGCCATTGGCGCCATCCTGCTGTCCGCGGCAGGCGGCATCTTGGCTGTGCACCAAATTCGAGCGCTTGAAAAGAAATATGCTGCGGTGCAGGCCTCGGCAAAGCAACTGCGTGCAGAGCTGGAGGACGTCCGCTCCAGTCTGCGGGAGCGGTACATCAAGGGCATACTCCAGGGAGAACTCCCAGAGCGGGATCGGCTGGATGCCTTTCTGGAGCGCTATGATATCCATTTCTGCTCGGATACCTTCTCCGTCATGTCCATTATCAGCGTGGATGAATCCGGATTTTTTTCTGAAGACCCAGACTGTCAACCTTCTTTTCAAGAAATGGTACGATTTCGGGAAGTCGTCACGCAAACCTTCGAACAATCTCTTCAAAACCTGGCAGAATTCCAATTGGTGCTGGCCGACGGCAGCCTCCGGGCCATTCTTCCCCTTCGAAACCCTCCACAACTGGAGGGGGCGGGCGCGGATGAAGCCGCCCGGAGCTGTACACTGGAACTGGAGGCGGCTGTCTCCGGCGCCTTGGAGCAGCTGGAGCGGGAATATGGCATTGTATTCCTGGCCACAATCAGTTCCCCATTTCGGGGGCTTTACGCCCTGAACAAAGCCTACGTGGAGTCCCTGGGGCTGGCGGAGCGCGGTTTCGGCGGACGCAGGGTGCTCAGTATCTACAGTACGGATGCCGATGCGTCAGAGCGTACTTCTCTAAATCGCCGATTCGACTGCGAAAGGCGTTTTTATAACTGCGTTGTATCCGGCGATTTTCTCCATGCTGGAGAGGCAATCTTGGAGCGGTTGCATCTGGATACGGAGGACTCCCTCCATCCCTTTCTCCGGCTGAAAAGCGACGCCCTCTGGCGCCTGGATTTTATGATCAGTACCATGGGCGTCACCCGGCACTCCCCGGCTGTAGAGCGCGGCGGCCTACTCTGCCGTTTCCTTGCGGTGCAGGAGAGCAAAAACTTCCAGGAGCTGGATGAACGCCTCACTGCTTTCTGCTCAGAATTACAATCCTACTGGAGCTCTGCCGCCCAGGCGCTCCCGGATAAGGCCGGACAAATTACGGCGTACATCCAAGAAAATTATCAAAACCCCAACCTTAATGCCACGATGCTCTGCGACCAATTCGGTATCAGCCAGGCGTATTTGTCCCGCATGTTTAAGCAGCGAACTGGCATGGGCGTCCTGGAATATATCCACAAAA
>CAZRNK010000451.1:0-1933 GCA_964601435.1 uncultured Oscillospiraceae bacterium
GCGAGTCCCTGGGCTATGAAGTGGAGCTGGTGGCCCTCATTGCCAAGGAGCTGGGCATGGAGCTGGAAATTACCCAGACGAACTTCAGCTCCCTGATTCCCATGCTGACAAGCGACCGGGCGGACATTATCTCCAGCTCCATCAGCATCACGGAGGAGCGGCAAGAGAGCATAGATTTTGCCACGCCGCATTACACCGGCGGCGTGTCGCTCCTGGTGCGGGCCGAGGACTTGGGCCAGGCATCACAGACCCAGGAGGACACGGGCTTCTTCGCGGGGCTGGCGGAGAGCTTTTACCGGAACTTTATTGAGGAAAACCGCTGGCAGCTCATCCTCTCCGGCCTGGGCGTCACGGCTGTGATTTCCGTGTGCGCCGCCGTGGTGGGTACGGTGCTGGGCTTTGGGCTGTGTATGCTGCGCCGGAGCCGGAACAAGGTGGCCTCCGGCATTACAGGGGCCTTTATCAAGCTCATCCAGGGTGTGCCGGTGCTGGTGCTGCTGATGGTGCTGTTCTATGTGGTCTTTGCCGGCACGCGTTTAAGCGGCGTGGTGGTGGCCATTGTGGCCTTCTCCATCAACTTTGGCGTGTATGTGTCCGAGATGATTCGCACCGGTATCAACGCTGTGGATTTGGGCCAGTGGGAGGCGGCCTCTGCCCTGGGTTTTGGCGCAGTTAAGACCTTTACCAAAATCATTGCCCCCCCAGGCCGCCCGGCACATCATCCCGGTGTACCGGGGCGAGCTGATTTCCATGGTGAAAATGACCTCTGTGGTGGGCTATATCGCGGTGCAGGATTTGACCCGGGCCAGCGATTTGATTCGCAGCCGCACCTTCGAGGCCTTCTTCCCCCTGATTGTGACGGCTATCATTTATTTCATCCTGGCCTGGGGGCTGGCCTCCCTGCTGGGGATTGTGGAGTGGAAGATTGAGCCCAAGCGCGGGCGAAAGACCCTGAAAGGGGTAAACACCCAGTACACCGTGGCCGGTGGGCAGGAGCCAGTGCACAAGGGCGTAAACGGGGAGACTGTAATCACCGTCAGCCATCTGAAAAAGGTATACCCCAATGTGACCCCGCTGCAGGATGTGAATACCGAAATCTGCCGGGGGGACGTCATCTCCATCATCGGCCCCTCCGGGACGGGGAAAAGTACATTTTTGCGCTGCCTGAACCGGCTGGAGACCCCCACTGAGGGCGAAATCGTTGTCCTGGGCCAGGAGATTACAAAGGCCAAGAGTGCGGCGCTGTGCGCCATGCGCCGGCGGGTGGGGATGGTGTTCCAGAGCTTCAATCTCTTTAACCACCTGACCGTCATTGAAAATATCATGCTGGGGCCTGTGGAGCTCCTGGGGAAGGACCGCCAGAGCGCCTATGAGCAGGGGATGGCCCTGCTCCAGAGCGTGGGCCTGGCGGAGAAGGCCATGAACTACCCCGACGAGCTCTCCGGCGGCCAGAAGCAGCGTGTAGCCATTGCCCGGACCCTGGGCATGCAGCCGGAGATTGTCCTCTTTGATGAGCCCACCAGCGCCCTGGACCCCACCATGGTGGGGGAGGTGCTCTCCGTAATCCGCAACCTGGCCGGCCAGGGGCTGACCATGCTCATTGTCACCCATGAGATGAAGTTTGCCCGGGATGTGTCCACCCGCGTGTTCTATATGGACCAGGGGGTTATCTTCGAGGACGGCACGCCGGAGCAGGTGTTCGACAGCCCTAAGACAGAGCGGTGCCGCGCCTTCGTGAACCGGCTCAAGACCTATCACTGCGAGATTACCTCCCGGGCCTTCGACTTCTTCGGACTGGCTTCGGAACTCGACGCCTTTGCCCGCAAGCAGCTCCTGAGCGGGCGCCAGAGCCTGAAATACCAGCAGATTTTCGAAGAGGTGTGCGTGGCCAGCATCCTGCCGGCGCTGCCGGAAGCGGGCTTTGCGCTCAGCT
>CAZRNK010000452.1:0-1924 GCA_964601435.1 uncultured Oscillospiraceae bacterium
ACAGCCAAGCGGGCCGGCCTGCTCCACGACCTGGGCAAGAGCATTGACCACGAGGTGGAGGGCAGCCATGTCACCATCGGCGTGGAGCTGGCCCGGAAGTATAAAGAGTCGGAAGAGGTCATCCACGCCATCCACGCCCACCATGGGGACGTGGAGCCCCAGACGGTCATCGCCTGCATCGTTCAGGCGGCCGACACCATTTCCGCGGCCCGTCCCGGCGCCCGGCGGGAGAACATTGAGAACTATGTCAAGCGCCTGGAAAAACTGGAGGAGGTCTCCCGGAGCTTCCCGGGCATCTCCGGATGCTATGCCATCCAGGCGGGCCGGGAAATCCGCGTGATGGTGAAGCCCGAAGAGGTCAGCGAGGACCAGATGGTGCTGCTGGCCCGGGATATAGCCAAGAAGATTGAGGCCGAGCTCACCTATCCGGGCCAAATCAAGGTCCATGTCCTGCGGGAGACCCGGGCCATCGAATACGCCAAATAGGCGGCTGTTTCGCTGCATTTGTTTACGCCGCCCCTTTCCCGGAGACGGGAGGAAGGGGCGGCGTATTGTATGTCTGATACATGAAAAAGAAAGGACTGTTCCGGTGTGGAGAGCCTGACCTACTGCATCAATGCCATTTTCCCGGTGTTCCTCCTCATCCTGCTGGGCTATTGCCTGAAGACCTGGGGCGGCGCATCGGAGGCCTTTGCCGGGCAGGTGAACGGCTATGTGTACAAGTGGCTGATTCCCAGCGTGCTGTTTGTCAATGTGTATGAGGCGGACATCTCCGCCTCTTTGGATGGCCGGCTCCTGGCCTTCATGGTGGCCGGGACTGTGGGCGTTTTTCTCTTAGCCTGGCTCATTGGCAGCCGGTTTTTGGACAAAAAGCAGCTGTCGGCCTTTGT
This sequence comes from uncultured Oscillospiraceae bacterium, assembly GCA_964601435.1. Lineage (GTDB taxonomy): Bacteria > Bacillota > Clostridia > Oscillospirales > Oscillospiraceae > CAZRNK01. The sequence goes on from CAZRNK010000452.1 coordinate 891, forward strand.
CCAGTGCTCCTTCCGCGGGAACTATGTGCTCATGTGCGTGCCGCTGGTAGAGGGGCTCATGGGCCCGGAGAATTTGCCCAAAGCCGTGGTGATGGCCCCTATGGCGGTGGTGCTCTACAGCGTGCTGGCTGTGGTGGTTTTCTCCGTCTGCAATGGCGGGGGCGAGGGGACGCTGCTGCGCCGGGCGGGGAACATTCTGTGGAATGTGGCAAAAAACCCTTTTATTATTGCGGTTGTGCTGGCGCTGCCCTTCAGCCTGCTGGGGTGGCGGCTCCCGGAGCTGCTCTTTAAACCCATCGACATGATTCATGAGATTGCCACGCCGGTGGCGCTCCTGGGGGTGGGCATGGCGCTGTCCGCGGAGAAGCTGCGAATTTGCTTCCGGCCGTCCCTGGCCGCCGCCCTGACGAAGACCGTGGCGGTGCCCGCAGTTCTGGTGCCGCTGGCCATTGCCCTGGGCTTTCGGGGGACGGAGCTGGGGATTCTGGCGGTGCTTTTTTCCACGCCGGTGGCGGTGAACGCCTACCCAACGGCCCTGGCCATGGGCGGCGACGGGGATATGACAGCGGCCACGATTTTGCTCTCCTGCTTTTTCTCGGCGGTTTCCCTGACAATCACTATGACGCTTCTTTTGCAGACCGGGCTGCTGTGAGCCGGCATAGGACAGGCGTCCCCGGGCATATAAGTCCGTAAGGGGGTGGCGCCGTGAGCTGCCGGATTTCGGATTTACAATACAAAGAAGTGATTAACGTCTGCAACGGCCACCGCCTGGGCTATGTCTGCGACGCGGAGATGGACGCCGGTACAGGGAAAATTTTGTCTCTGATTGTACCCGGGCCCTGCCGGTTCCTGGGCCTGTTCGGGCGGGAGGAGGACTATATTATCCCCTGGGACTGTATCAACCGCATTGGAGAGGACATCATTCTCATCAATGTCCAGGAGGAGCGCCGCCGGAAGCGGGGCAAACGAGGATAAGGAAGGCGGCCCAGCTTGTCAAAAAAGCCTCGGCAGGCTTTTTTGACAAGCTGGGATGG
>CAZRNK010000453.1:0-1922 GCA_964601435.1 uncultured Oscillospiraceae bacterium
TTGGCCTGTTCTTTTGGTTCCTTTTCTTGCAGAAGCAAGAAAAGGAACGCCTTCGTCCCCCCCGCAAGGGGAAAACTTTCTTTTGCCTGCTTTTCCTCCGCATGTGGAAGAAAAGGGGTATATTCTATTGGGCGCCGGCGTAGGCGGCGGCCTCCTCTGCCGCCACATAGCCGCTGCACATGGAGAAGGTCATGGCGGACAATACCCCTTCAATGAAGGCTACGCCAATGTCGCCGGGGAGCATAATGCCCCGGGTGTTGTCGCCGCAGGCATACAGGCCGGGGACGGGCTTCCCGCCGGAGAGGACCCGGGTCTGCTCGTCGATGACCATGCCGCCGATGGCGTTTTCCTGGAAGCAGCCCTGATAGACCGCGTAGCAGGGGCCGTCGGTAAATTCCTTCCCCTTGGGCCGGTTGGCCATCATCAGGGCCATAAAGTTATCCGGGTCTACAGGGGGCACCGGCGGGGGATTCTGGATTTGTGCGTTGTGCTGTGCGACGGCGTCGCGGAGGTTGTTTATATCCATATGGAGTTTTTCGGCCATCTCCTCCAGAGACTGGGCGAAAACCACAGAGCCGTCCCGCAGCTCCCGGCCCAAATCCCGCTCCAGGTGGACAATGGACATCTGGTCGTCCGGGTCCTTGCTGGCCTTAGCGCTGGCTACAGCTTCGTCCCAAGCGTCCTGGCCGATAATAGACCAGCCTACCCTGCCAGGTTGATTGCTGAGCAGGCCCAGCTCTGTCAGGAAGCCCACACCCTGGGTATTGATAAACTCCCCATTGCGGTTGACCAGCGTGGAGGAGGCGTCTGCTGCCCGGCTGACGACAATGACGCTGTAGCTATAGGGGTGGTGGACAGGACCAAAGATGCAGGAGCGCTTGTTCACATAGTCGATGTCTGCGCCAATCTCCTCACACATCTGGATACCGTCTCCGGTGCAGGTGGAGCAGGCATAAATGTGGATGGGGTTTTCCTCAAAATTCTCATAGAAGCATGGCTGCATCTTGTCCATGATTTCCTTGTTGCGGGAATAAGTGCCTGCGGCTACAATGACAGCCTTGGCGTGGATTTCCACTTCGCCGCCCGGGTCTTTTGCCAGCGCACCGACAACGCGCCCGTCCTCAGTCAGGAGATGGACAGCCTGGGTCTGGCACAGAATCTCGCCGCCCCGCCGGCGAATCAGGTCGGCCAGCAGGTTGCAGATAAACCAGCCGCTGGCGCCTGGGCCGGTAGAGGGGTCGGAGCGCAGGCTGTTATAATCGCAGGTGAAGTTGTCCACAAGGTCAGGGGTGCCCATGCGGCTGATGCCCATTTTAAAGCCCTTCTGGAGCTCGCCCAAATCAATGAGCCAGTCGGTCAGCTCGGAGTTGGCGTCCAGGCAGCGTTTCACCAGGGCATTGTTGCAGCGGCCCTCGGTCTTTTTTACGAAGGTCTCATACAGGTGGGGCCGGGGGTCGGTGACACCTGCGGCCTCGTGCCACTTGGAGAAGTGGACACGCATCATGTGTCCAAAGTAAGCGCTGCCGCCGATTTCCCAGTTCTTCTCCAGGACAATGACGGACTTGCCCATATCCGCAGCCTTGGCCGCAGCGGTCAGGCCGCTTCCGCCGCCGCCGATGACCAAAACGTCGCAGTTCTTTACAATCTTCTCGTGGGGCGCCGGTGCCTCCGCAGGGGCGTCAGGATTGGAAATTGCATGGTTGTGGCAGTTCTGGGCGCACACCCCGCAGGAGATACATACCGCAGGGTCAATCCAATATTTCCGGTTTTTCATCCGGATTGCCTCTACAGGACATAGCAGCTCACAGAGGTGACAGCAGGAGCAGTTTTTCTGGTCAATGCAATATGCCATGGTGGTCCTCCTTTGTTTATTTCAATCGGATAATCTTCAGTATAGTTTACCGGCAAGAAAGTGTCAAGGC
>CAZRNK010000454.1:0-1918 GCA_964601435.1 uncultured Oscillospiraceae bacterium
CACGGCGTTGGCCATGGAGTGGGGGTAGTGCTCCTCCAGGCAGGCGGCAATGCGCAGGACTTCCGTCTCGCTGCGCCCGCCGAAGGGGACAATCCGGGCCACTGTGGGACTGGCGTGGGTCAGCGTGCCCGTCTTGTCAAAGACGATGGTGTCCGCCCGTGCCACCCGCTCCAGATACTTGCCCCCCTTCACCGTGATGTGGTGCCCGCCGCACTCCCGCATGGCGGAGAGGACCGACAGGGGCATGGACAGCTTCAGGGCGCAGGAGAAGTCCACCATCAGGATGGAGAGAGCCCGGTTGACATTGCCCGTCAGCAGCCAGGTGGCGGCGGTGCCCAGGAGGCTGTAGGGCACCAGGCGGTCCGCCAGGGCCAGGGCCCTGTCCTCGGTTTCGGACTTGAGCTTTTCCGAGGCCTCAATCATGGCCACAATCTGGTCATAGCGGCCGGAGCCGGCCTGCTGGGCCACCTGGATAACGCAGGCGCCCTCCTCCACGACCGTTCCGGCGTAGACGAAGGCCCCCGGGGCCTTGCGCACCGCCAGGGACTCCCCGGTGAGGGAGGCCTGGTTCACAGCGGTCTCCCCTTCGACCACCTTTCCGTCCAGGGGGATGACGCCGCCGGTGTGGACGATAATCTCCTCGCCCACCTGTACCTGGCTCACGCTTACCAGCACTTCGCCGTCCGCCCGGCGGAGCCAGACGCGGTCCACATTGAGGGACATGCTCCTGGCCAGGTCGCCCAGGGATTTTTTCCGCGTCCACTCCTCCAGCAGCTCGCCCAGGCGCAGGAGGAACATCACCGATGCCGCCGTGGAGAAGTCCCCCCGAATCAGGGAGATGCCAATGGACAGCGCGTCCAGCACCTCCACCTCCAGCCGGCCCCGGAGGAGGCATTGAAGCCCCCGCCACAGATAGCGCCCCGCCCGGTATACCGCATGGGCGCAGCGCAGGGGCGGCGGCAGGAAGGCCCAGCGGAGGGCCCGGAAGACCACCATGCCCACCAGGCGCTCCTGATACCGCCGGTTCAGGGCCCGGGGGCTGTTCTCCGCCGCATCCGCCGCGGCCAGGGCCTCCCCATCATAGGCAAAAGCGGCGGCAGCGCGGAGCAGGGCGTCCCGGTTCCCCCGGTAAAACAGGAGGGCGGTGGCTGTGCGCTCATGCACCACCGCCCGGCGCACCCCGGGGAGGGCGGCCAGATAGCCCTCCAACTGGTCCGCCTGGGCCAGGGTCATGGGCCCCTGACAGGCCTGGAGGCGGAGCCGGGCACTGCTCTCATGAAGAATTTTCCATTTCATAGTATTTCGCTCCCTCAGGAAAACAGGCTGCCGCAAAAAGCCCTACGGCCCTTTTTGGCAGCCTGCTCGGCTTGTCCCCGGTGCATTGCAGGCCCGGGGTAGCCAGTTTATTTCGCCGCTTCGCCGGACACTTCAGCCTCGGCCTGGGCCTGGGCAGCGGCCCGGGCCGCGTTCAAATCCTTGGCGTCGGCCAGGATGTCGCCGCAGTTTTCCTGGAGCACTGTGACTGTCTCCATCACGGAGTCCTTCATCCGCAGCGCGGCGGCGGTGGCGTGGGTATAGACCTTCTTCGCGTCGCGGCTGGAGAGAATCTTGACACCGGCAGAGCCGAAGAGGGCCCCGCCTGCAAACAGCGCTACTTTTACCCAATTCAGGTTCATGATTATGTTCCCCTTTCTCTTTCTATGGGGCCGGGCATGGCCCAGGCCCCGGTGCCTTTGTTTTCTTACTTGTGCCTGTAGCCGGTAATCATCACCATAATCATACTGATAACCGCCGCCCAGGCCCAGAATTTATGCTGCTTCATCTCCTCACCTCTGGAAAAAAGAGTATGTGGATGGAAAATCCAGACCTAAAGCATAGCACGTACTGCCGCATTTTGCTGTCCCAAATCGTCCAGAAA
>CAZRNK010000455.1:0-1899 GCA_964601435.1 uncultured Oscillospiraceae bacterium
AACCCACCCGGTATGGGCGGCGACAAACCAGAGCGTGGGTCCGGTGTTCGACACGCTGACAGCGCCTCTGTCGGCTTTCTTTGCCCTTCTGGAACGCTCCCAATTTGCCGGTTGGCTGGATATATTGCTGGCCGTAATTGGGATTGCAGGGGGGCTGTGGTTTTCCATCTGGGTTTTGAGTGCCCTGACCGTGGGGGCCCGCCGTTTCTTTCTGGAGAGCCGGGTGCGGGATAACATCAGCATCGGGGCTATGTTTACCCCCTTTGGCCGGGGGAACTGGTGGAATGTCACCAAGGGTATGCTGCTGCGCTCTGTCTATATGCTCCTCTGGACGCTGACCATCGTCGGGTTTCCCATAAAATACTACGCCTATCGCATGGTGCCCTATATTCTGGCGGAGAATCCCCAGACAAAGCCAGGAGAAGCCATCCGGCTGTCCCGGCAGATGATGCGGGGGAACAAGTGGCGCTGCTTTGTGCTGGATTTGACTTTTTATTTCCACTGGTCTTTCCTGCCTACGCTGGCGGCGACGGCCGCAGGCACCGCAGTGGGCCTCTGGACGGGGGAGGTTGTGCTGTGCCAGTGGATTGCCGCGGCGGCGGTGGGTCTGGTCAGCCTGCTGTATGGAAACGGCTACCGCTCCTGTACCTACACCGGGCTGTACATTGCCCTGCGCCAGACCCAGCTGGAGACGGCGGCGCCGCTGCATGAGCGCTTCACTGTCCCCGCCTTCGGGGAGGCTGCGCCCCAGGGGCCAAAGCCGAAAGTGGCTGACGGGGGCGTCCGGCTCCCGGAGGACCCGGTGTTTCACTTTGTCCAGCGCCATAAGCTGGACTACAGCCGGCGCTACAGCCTTCGGACGCTGATTTTGCTGTTTTTTGCCTTTGCCTTTCTGGGCTGGGTGTGGGAGGTGGCGCTGCATGTCGTCACCCAGGGCATGTTTGTCAACCGGGGCACGATGCTGGGCCCCTGGCTGCCCATCTATGGGGCGGGCGGCGCCCTGGTGCTCCTGCTGCTGAAAAAACTGTTCCGCTGGCCTGTGGTTACATTCCTGGTTTCCATGGTGCTCTGTTCGATTATCGAATATTTTGCCAGCTGGTATCTGGAGTTTACAAAAGGGGTCCGCTGGTGGGATTACAGCGGCTATTTCATGAATTTAAACGGACGCATCTGCCTGGAGGGGGCTGTCACCTTCGGCCTGGCCTGCTGCGCGGTGGTGTACTTTGCCGGGCCCTTCTTTGGCGGCCTAATTGACCGCCTGTCCCCGGCCAAGCAGAATGTCCTGTGCGGTGTGCTCATCGCCCTGTTCGCCGCAGACGGGGTCTACTCCCACTTCCACCCCAACATGGGCGAGGGGATTACAGACTATGAAAACTGGCGCGAAGAAGCCGCCAGCCTGCCCAGCGCAATACCCACGCGGAGAGGATAAAATAGAAAAAATAGGCGGCGCCTTTCTTGCCAGGGTAAGAAAGGCGCCGCTCATTTGTCATTTTGAGAAAGGTGTATGGTATTTTACTCAGGCCAGCTTTTCCTGGCCGCCGGACATGTTGAACAGAATGGCGCTCATATCCTCCAGATAGAACCGGGAGTGGACCAGGCCGGTCTCGGGGCCGTACATCTTTTTCAGGAAGGGGGCGGATTCAAACATGGCCGCCTCTGTCTCCGGGCGCATATCCAGAACGGCCCTGCCCCGGATGCGCAGGAATTTGCCGTCCTTGGCGCAGCACAGCTCTACATTGGGGTTTTTCTCCAGCTCCCGATGGGTGGCTTTGTGGGTGCCGGCGCCGAAATACAGCCGTCCCTCGAAGACCATGAAGAAACCAAAGGGGCGAACCCTGGGCGCATCTCCGTCCACTGTGGCAAAGTAAAAGGTGTGGCACTCTTTCAGAAAATCTGTAA
>CAZRNK010000456.1:0-1897 GCA_964601435.1 uncultured Oscillospiraceae bacterium
ATGACGACGAAACCATGGCCCGGCTGTTCCCCAACATGCGCATTTCCCAGGAATAAGCGCCGCTGTCAGTTTTCTGCTTCCAGCAGGCTTTGCAGGCAGGACAAGAAGGTCTCTGCCGCTTTGGAGAAAATTTGATACTTCTTCCAGACAATACAGGCGGGGGCCTCCAGCCGGGGGGACAGGGGCCGGAAGCACAGGCTGCTCCCCCGGGTATTGATAAGCTTGTCCAGGCACAGGGCATACCCCAGCCCCTCATCCACCAGCAGGGAGGCATTGAAAACCAGATTATACGTGGCCACCACATGTTTTCCCGGCAGCTCCCGGCCCAGCCACTGGGACAGATAGCGGTCATCCCCCTCCTGCCTGGAGACAATCAGGGGCTTGTCCCACAAATCCTCCGGCCGGACGCTTCTCTGCCGGGCCAGGGGGGCGTCCCGCCGCATCAGAACCCCCCAGGTATCCCGGGCCGGAAGGGGCATGAATTCATATTTCTGCAAATCCGGCTGCCGGAACAGCAGGCCAAAATCAATGAGCCCCTTATCCAGATATTCAAGGACATACTCCGCGTTGCCGCTGGAGATATGGAAATGAATATCTGGATATTTTTTCTGGAGGGCCTTTGCCGCCCCGGCAAAAAAGCGGACAATGTCCGTCTCCCCAGCGCCGATATACACATCCCCCACCACCGTCTCATCAGCGCAGGCAATCTCTGCCTCCGTCCGGCGCACAAGGGAGAGGATTTCCTCCGCCCGCTTGCGCAGAATCATCCCCTCTTCTGTAAGCAGCACCCTGCGGGAACCCTTGGTACCCCGGATAAGCAGCTGCTTGCCCAGCTCTGCCTCCATCGCCTTGAGCTGGGTGGAGAGGGCGGGCTGGGAGATATGCAGCGAGGCCGCTGCAGCAGAAATGCTCTGCTCCCGGGCCACCGCCAGAAAATACTGCAAAACCCGCAGCTCCATTCGTATCGCCTCCTCTTCCCGCAGTATACCAGACAATTCCATAAAAATCAATTATAGAAATGAATAATATATAAGTATTTGCTATTTTCTGTTGGCAGCCGTACACTATAGGCACAGAGAAAAACAACGGCAAAGGAGACTGCATTATGGAAAAAGAAATGCTCAAAGATAAAGTCGCCATCATTACCGGCGCCAGCTATGGCATGGGGCAGGCTATGGCGGAGCTGTTTGCTGAGGAGGGGGCCGCCGTCGTCCTCACGGCCCGGGGGCAGGAGAAGCTGGACGCGGTCGTCTCCGCCATCCGCGCCCAGGGCGGCCGGGCGGTGGGCGTCACAGCCGACGTGCGCTCCGCAGCGGACACAGCCCGGGTCCTTGAAACGGCCCTGAAGGAATTTGGCGATGTGGACATCCTCATCAACAACGCAGGCTTGGGGGAGCAGAAGCTGATTGACGAGACAGACGACGACTGGCTCTCCTATGTGACAGACATCAACCTGGGCGGGCCTGTGCGCTATATCCGGGAGGCGCTGAAAATCTTCCTGCCCAAAAATGAAGGCGTCATCATCAACATCTCCTCCGTCAATGGTACCCGCCCCTTCTGCGGCGCCGCCTACACCGCTACGAAGGGGGCGCTGAATACCCTGACGAAAAATGTGGCCATGCGCCTGATTGACACCAACATCCGCTGCAACGCCGTGGCCCCCGGCGCCACTGTGACGCCTGCCCATCTGGCCAACAAGGCGGGCGATCAGCCCGGCGGCGCCGAGATGCTGCAATACAGCGGCCACTACGTCTATTTCCCCGGGCCGGAGTGCGACCCCATGGACCAGGCCTATGCCTGCCTGTACCTGGCCAGCAAAATGGGCCGGCATGTGAAGGGCCAGGTGCTCCAGGTCTGCAACGGCGCCTTCCTGTAAGGAGGCTTCTTCGCCATGACA
>CAZRNK010000457.1:0-1868 GCA_964601435.1 uncultured Oscillospiraceae bacterium
AGCGCACGCCGGCCAGCTCCACTGTGCTCCCGGCAGAGGGGACGGGCAGCACCGGGTAGGATGTGCCCAGCTCGACGGCGGGGCCCACCGCCAGAACATACTCGCCGGTGGCAAAGGCGGCCGCGTCATAGCTGCCCTCCAGGATGTACTGCTCCTGGGTAATGGTGTCCAGGGGAATGCCGTCCAGACCGTAGAGGACAGCGGAGCCCTCGCCGGTGGAGAGCATATCCCGGAGCGCCTGGGCCCCGGTGGGATCATAGGTTTCCCAATCGGACAGCTTGTCCTCAGTGTAGAAGGCGGCCACGTTTGCCAGTGTCCCGCTGTCGGCCTGCCAGTCAATCTGCGCGGAGTACTGGTGGCCGACGGCCTCCAGACCTGCCTGGCTCTCAGCCTGGGCGACCAGGGCATCCGTCAGGGTGGCGTCATAGGGGTCGTAGCCGTTCAGGCTGTCTTCGCTGGTGGCGGCAGACAGGGTGAAGTCGGCAATGGTCAGGTCGGCCAGATACTTTTCCATATCAAAGGCGGCGTTGTTGGCATAGAAGCAGCTCAGGAGTACCAGCGCCAGCGTCAGGGAGCAGATTACCGTAACCGTCCGCTTCTTGTTCCGGCCCAGATTTGCCCAGGCCATAGAAACTAGGGAGGCGGTGCCCGCCCGGCGCTTTGCCTTCTTTTTGCCGCCGGCAGGGGCGTCGCTCATGCGCAGCGCCTCTATGGGGGACGCCTTTCCGGCCAGACGGGCCGGCCGCAGGCAGGAGATGAATACCGTTGCCCCGGCGAAGGCTGCCGAGCCGATGAAAATAATGGGGTTTGCAGCCGTTACGGCTGTCCCGTCCATCATGCCCATGAGGACAGGGACCAGCACCAGTCCCAAAAGCCAGCCAAAGACCAGGCCCAGGGGGATGCCGATGAGGCACAGGCGGCCCGCCTGGCTGTAAATCAGCCGTTTGATTTGCCGGGTTGTGGTGCCCAGGGTCTTGAGCTTGCCGTAGAACTGGACGTCTGCGGTGACGCTGATTTGGAAGATGTTGTAGATAATGAGGTATCCGGCCACGAATACCAGCACCATCCCCAGGTACATAGGCAGGCTCTCCTGGGCCGCCATGGCCCCCATCTCCGGAGAATAGGCCAGGTTGACGCTGTATGTCAAATCGGTCAGGCCGGTGTCGGAGAGAATGGCGTCCATGTCGGCTTCGATATTCCGGTCGCTGTACAAATTCACCTGCACCATATAGAGGCCCAGTATATTGGACTCGTCCAGGGAGAGAACGCCGCCGGTCATCTTATCGGCATAGGCCCGGCTCACCCAGGCCATGGAGGAATAGCTGGATTCATTGCCTGTCCAGAAGCCGCAGAGGGTGAAGGTGGAGACGGTCACTTCGTCCCGGCTCAGGTCTTTCCGCCATTCCAGGGTGACACTTTGGCCCAGTTCATGGGGGATGCCCAGACGGTCCAGAATCCGGGTGTCCAGGGCGATTTCGCTATCGCGCTCCGGCAGGCGGCCCGTGGTGGGCGCGGCAAAGGCGTGCTCGGCATAGCGTTCATCGGCCCAGCGGATTTCTACGGAGGCGCCGGACAGCTCGCTGTTTTCCGCAATGCCCAGGACGATGCTCCGGCCCAGGCCGGCTACGTCCGGGTGGGCGGCAATCTGGTCCGCCTGTTCCTCCGTCAGGGCCCGTATGGAGGCCTCTGTATCATAGCCGGTCTGGCGGAAGGTCATTTCCACCAGGTTGCGGTTCATGCTCTGTGCCAGGGTGAAAAGGGTGGTAAAGAGCAGTGTGGTCATAAAGATGGCCAGAATGGCCACCAGGTTCCGACCCCGGTTGGCCCGGAACAGGCGCCTGGACAGGGCCGGAATGGGCTTCCAGAGA
>CAZRNK010000458.1:0-1866 GCA_964601435.1 uncultured Oscillospiraceae bacterium
GCCCCGGCCAGCAGGAGCAGCAATAGGGCCGCGGCGACGCAGGCTTTTTTCATGAAGACGCCTCCTTGGGGGCACAATAGATTTCATAGAGGTCGTTGACAATCAGGAGATAGACTTCCCGGGGACTTCGCAGGCCCCGGCGCTGCAGCTCCTTGTCCAGCCATTTTTCGTCTCGGCCAATCCGCTGCAGGTTGTTGCTGAGGACACGGCCGTCGTTGATGACAATTGTATAAAAACCGGGATCTTCTGCAGAGATACCAAGCTGACGCACCGTAGCCGGTTTTTCTGCGGGGAAGAGCATGGCGCTGAGGGTGCCGTTTGTTTCCAGGATGGCATATTTGATTTTGGCGATGTCCATGTAGCCCTGGCCCCGGAGCTCTTCGGTGAGCTCATCCAGGGTAAAGCGGCAGCGCCGCATTTCTTTCTGGTTGATTTTCCCGTTTTCAATCAGCATGCTGGGTTTGCCGCACAGCAGGTTGCGGAAGGAAATATTTTTGACAATGAGCCCGGATATAATCAGCTCACAGCAGAACAGGACGATGATGGGGATGAGGCCGTTCAGCAGCGGGATTCCGATATCCTGGAGGGGATGGGCGGCCAAATCCGCGATGAGCACCGAGACGACCAGTTCACTGAGCTCCAGCTCCCCAAGCTGCCGTTTCCCCAGCAGGCGCATGAGGATGAGCAGCGTCAGGAAAATAATCATGGTGCGCAATATGACAATGGCCATTGGGCGCCCCCCTTTCTTGCTGCCTATAGCTTTCCCGGCTCTCAGCAGATTATTTTGCGGAAAATTCTGGGGCTTCACCCTTGCCCGGGCAGTAAACGCTGTGCTATACTGGCAACAGGAACGAAAAGGAGGAGTGCTCTGATGCCTGTTGTCATTGACCACCGCAGCCTGCCCCCGGAGGAACGGGAAGAAATCCTCGCCACAGTCCCGCCCAGCATGGCGCCGCCGCCGGTGAAAGATGGAGAGGAGCCGCCTCCCTTTGAGCTTCCGGAGCCGGAAATCAACTGGCCCGAGGGGGTACAAAAAGAAACCTTGGAGCTGGGCGGCGTACCGGGAATCTGTTTTCGCTGGCCGGAGCGGCGGAGCGAGACAGCTCTGCTGCATATCCACGGCGGCGGCTTCACTGGCGGGACGCCTGCTCCCGGCTACCGGCTGATGCACGCCATGCTGACGCGCTTTGGCGTGGACGGCTACTCCGTGGAATACACCCTCGCCCCAAAGGCCAAGGCTCCGGCACAGCTCAATGAATGCCTGGCCTTTTACAATGGGCTGCTGGATTTGGGCTACCGGCGCATTTTGCTGGCGGGGGAATCCGCCGGGGGCAATTTGGTCATCTGTCTGGGCCTGAAGCTGAAGGACATTGGCGCGGTGTCCCCGGGGGCTGTGGCCGCGGCCTCTCCAGTGGTGGACTTTACCGGAAAGGTTGTGCGTCTGGGAGCGCCCGATGACCCCCTGGCTGGCCCCACGGACTCAATTGCCAGGATGTATATTGGGGATGGCAGATTGGATGACCCCTATGTCTCTCCGCTCTACGGGGGCTTCAATGGCTATCCGCCCCTGCTGCTCCAGTGCGGCAGTGAGGAGGGACTCAAATATGATTCTATGGCCCTGGCGGAAGTGGTGGACAAGACGGACTGCGACTGCACCTTCAGCATCTGGGAAGGGGCAGGGCATGCCTTTGGCATCGACCCGGGGGAGCACTATTTCAACCGGGCGGGCATGGAGCAGATTGTCGGCTTCTTTGCAGAGAAGTGTGGGCTGAAATAAAGTTTTTTTCGCCCACGGGCGGAATGGAGGGTGCTGTTACTTTTCTTTCTCCAGCGAAAGAAAAGTATCCAAAAGAATGTTTTCCCCTT
>CAZRNK010000459.1:0-640 GCA_964601435.1 uncultured Oscillospiraceae bacterium
GAAGAACAGTCCCCGCAGATTGGTGTTCATCACCTTATCCCAGTTTTCCACGCTCCACTGCGTCAGCGGTCCATAGGGGATTTTTACTCCGTCGGGGCCTACTCCTGCATTGTTAAACGCACAGTCCAACCGCCCATAGGTCTTGACCACGGTTTCAATGCAGGTCTTTACGCTCTCTTCACTGGAGATATCGCAGGGCAAAAACATGGCTTCGCCACCTGCATCCCGAATTTCCTGGGCCACGGCTTCGCCTTTGTCGATGCTGTGGCCCGTGGTCACTACCACTTTGGCCCCCAGAGAGGCAAACTCTTTGGCTGCAGCCCTTCCCATGCCGGTGGCGGCCCCAGTAATCAATACAACTTTTCCCTGAATGTCCTTTGGCATAATCAACGCTCCTTTGTTTTCATCGCTAAAAACATTATAGCCGGTTCCAGCCCAAAAGCAAAATGCATTTTTTTCAAAAGTTATATCTCAGAGGTTATATGTTTCAGCTCCGCCACCTCGGCCGCTTCGGTGTCCAGCCACTGCCGCAGGAAGGCCGCAAAGGTTCTCGCCGCCGCGGACCAGTCATAATCCCTGCGATAGAGAATCCCCAGAGACGCCGCTTCCACAGGATCCTCCAGCAGCACCATGTGGATAC
>CAZRNK010000459.1:650-1848 GCA_964601435.1 uncultured Oscillospiraceae bacterium
TAGATCAGGCTGCTGTTTTCCACTTCAAACACAATGTTTGGGGTAAATCCATGGGCCTGACAAACCTTCGTCAGGGTGGCCGCATCCATCCGGGATCGGTCGCAGATGAGTTTTTCCTCTGCCAGTTCCCGAACCCGGACATACGTACGCCCAGCCAGCCTGTGGTTACGGCTCACCAGAATCACAAATTCACTGCGGCCCAATTCTTCAAATACCAGCGCATCCCCCGGTACGGACCGGGCCGCAATGGCCAGATCCAGAATTCTCCGCTCCAGCCGTTCCGCCAGCTCCGAGGGGCTGCATCCAAACTGCCGAATCCCGATTTCCGGGTGACCCTGGGCAAAATCCCGCAGCACGTCGGGAAGCAAATCGTCAATGGAACTCCCCAGTGCGTGGATATTCTGCGCGGATTCATACATGCGTTGAATGCTCAGGACACCGCCCTCCAACTCCGCCAGACTGAGATTGACGCTGGAGAGAAACATCCGACCGTAGTCGTTGAGCAAAATCTTCCCCTTGCGGTGTTCAAACAGCGGCACGCCCAGTTCCTCTTCCAGCCGGGCAATGCTCTTGCTGAGATTGGGCTGCGTCACATAGAGTTCCTGGGCGGCCTTGGACACATTACCCAGCCGCGCCACGGCCGCAAAGTATTTCAGCTGCGAAATTTCCATGGAAATTTTTCCTCCTGCCGCATTTTTTACGTTCAGCATACCACAAGCTGCCGCAGCTTTCAATATGCCCGCCGGTCATAACGGTATATGAGAAAAGGAATTTTACAAGTTTCAGCCGTTCCGCTATAGTAAATACAGGAAATTGAATAAAATACGTTTTTGGGAGGATGTACGATGAAACTACTGGAACAAAAAGTCGCACTGATTACAGGGGGAAGCTCCGGCATCGGCGCCGCTGCTGCCAAACTCTTTGCCCAGGAGGGCGCCAAGGTGGCGATTCTGGCCCGAAGCAAACCGGCGCTGGAGGAAAGGGCGCAGGAAATCCGAAGTCAGGGCGGCGTCTGTCTTCCCATTGTCGGAGACGTTACGGACCCCGCAAGCAGCGCCGACGCTGTCAGGCAGGTCATAGCATCCTTCGGCCGTCTGGATATTCTGATCAACAACGCCGGCGACGGCGACCATCACACCACCGCCGTCCGCTATACCAACGAATATTGGGACCAGATGATTGCGCTGAATCAGTCCTC
>CAZRNK010000460.1:0-1831 GCA_964601435.1 uncultured Oscillospiraceae bacterium
TCGGAGAAGTCCCGGGGCTCCACGGCGCAGAGGAGGGCGGCGCCGGAGGCCGCCAGCCGCTGGGCCACCTCCCGGTAGGAGTAAACCCAGCCCTCGCCCCGAAATTCCACGTCCCGCTCCAGGGCCCGGAGGACCTCGGTAATGTCATAGGATTCGCTGCTGGCCTCGGTGACCAGATGTTTCGCACTGCTGCCCCGGACCACAAACAGGGAGGTGGACATCTGCAGCTGGGTGGAGCGCTGGATGAAGTCGAAAACCTCGCCCAGCCCTTCCCGGGCCGCTTCCTCCCCGAAGAGGAGGTAGCCCACATGGGCATAGAACAGCTCCTCCTTGTTGGCGAAATCCTGGATTTTTTCCATGGCGGCGGTGATGGAGTCCCCCGTCTGGGCCAGTGTGGTAGGCGGGGAATCCCCCTGGCCCTGCCCGGTGGAGGCGCTCAAAAGAACCTGACCCTCTGTGCGGTCGAAGCCCAGGGTCTGGATGACCTGGATTTGCTCCAGCTCCCGGTAGTTGGCATAGAGAGAGCCATTGCTGGCGCAGCCGGTCAGGGGGAGGAGGATACAACAGGAAAGCAAGATGCAAAGCCCTTTTTTCATGGGAAAAGCCTTTCTGAGAGGGAGTTATTTCTGCTTGCGCTTGTCCGGGGTACGCAGGTTGGCCGCCCGGAATTTGTCCGCCCACATGGGCGGGCGGATGAGGGAGCGCAGGGCCGCCAGGAGGCCGCTGTCGGACTGAGGGGAGAGGAAGGGCGTGCCGAAGGAGTCCAGCGTACTCAGGTGGTAGACAAAGAGGATGATGCCGGCGATGACGCCGAACATCCCCGCCAGCACCGCGGCGACCACCAGGAGGAACCGGGTTATCCGCAGCGCGGCGCCCAGGTCCTGGGAGGGGATGGTGTAGCCGCAGATGCCTGCCATGGCCACCACAATCACGGCGATGGGGCTGATGACCTTGGCCTCCACGGCGCTCTGGCCCACAATCAGCGCCCCGATGATGCTCACCGTCTGCCCGATGGATTCCGGCAGCCGCAGCCCTGCCTCCTGGAGCAGCTCAAAGGCGATGAGCATGCCGATAATCTCCATGGCCGTGGAGAAGGGGACCTGCTGCTTGCTTTCGATGACGGAGAAGAGCAGCTTGACCGGTATCATCTCCTGGTGGTACATGGCCACCGCCACATACAGGGCCGGGAGCAGGATGGTAATCAGGAGGGCGATATGGCGCAGGACCGAAATGCACGAGGCGATGATATAGGGCTGGGCATTGTCCTCGGGCACATGGAGGAATTCCGCGAAGGTACACGGCAGGAGGAAGCCCAGAGGCAGGCCGTCGGCAATGAGGCCCACGCGCCCGGCCAGCAGCTCGGCGGCGAATTTGTCGGCGCGCTCGGTGTGGATGAGCTGGGGGAAGAGGCTCCGGGGGGCGTCTACAATATATTCCTCCAGGCTGGCCGCCGAGATTAGGCCGTCGATGTCCATGGCCTGGATGCGCCGCTTGGCCTCCGCCACCGTGGCGCTGTTGGCCACGCCCTCCAGATACAGGACGGCCACCGCCGTCCGGGATTTCCGGCCCACCACCATCTGCTGGTTTTTCAGGGCGGGGTCGTGGATTTTCCGGCGAATCAGAGAGGTGTTAATTCGAATGTTTTCCACAAAGGCGTCCTTGGCCCCCTTGACGGATTTCTCCACAGTGGGGACGGTGACACCCCGCTGGAGGGGGGTCTTGGCCTCGAAGGAGACGGCTTTGTGGAGGCCGTCAAAGACGATGGCGCAGTAGCCGCCTGTCAAATCGGATACCAAATCGTCCATGGTGTCCCGCAGGCGCAACGTACTGC
>CAZRNK010000461.1:0-1829 GCA_964601435.1 uncultured Oscillospiraceae bacterium
AGTTCAAGGAATACCTGACCATGATGCACGACTGGTATGCCGAGGGGCTCTTTAACAGCGACTTTGTCAGCAACACCAACCCCTTCACCGTCCCCGCCGGGGATGTGACCGACGGCAGCGTGGGCCTCTGGTGGCACCGGCGGGATGCCATGCAGGAGCATATAGATTTGGCCGTTCAGGAGGGCTTTGAATCTGTGGCCATCCGGGACGCGGTGAAAGCAGAGGGCGACAAGACCGCCCTGGGCAGCTACACCAGCTCCCGGGTCGTGAGCGTGGCGGCCAACATCTCCGCCGACTGTGAGCAGGTGGAGACCGTGGCCCGGTGGATGGACTTCTTCTTCACCGAGGAGGGCTCCATTATCACCAGCTTCGGCGTGGAGGGCGTCACCTTTGAGTACAATGAAAACGGCGAGCCGGAGTTTACCGACCTCATCTTCCACAACGACGAGGACCTGGGCATGGTGGGCGCCATCAACGTCTATGTCACCGAGCGGACCATCGCCAACCTGATGTATGAGGACCGGTGTGATGCGGGCTACAGCGAGCGGGAACTGGCCGCCGGGGAAATCTGGAAGGAAGCCCTGGACATCGACAACATGCACACCATCCCCGCCAATGTGGAGCTGTCCGTGGAGGACGCCACCGCCTTCAATGACCTCTATGAGGACATCAGCACCTATGGCCTGGAGAACATCCCCCAGTTCATTATGGGCATCCGGCCCCTGGACGAGTTTGATGACTTTGTGGCCACCATTGAGAGCATGGGCATCGAGGAGTGCCTCAGCTACTGGCAGAACGCCTACGACGCTTATATGGCGAACTAACCGACCCCGTTCCGGCGGGGGCGCCTCCCCCGCCGGGAATTCTACTCTCAACTTTGCATTTTAGGAGGTTTTCCCATGACGATAGAAGAGCTGGCCTCGGAAGTCGAGGCATTGAAGCTGGAGTGCCACCGCCTCCGGGCGGCCCGGGCCTGTGAAAACCTGATGAGCGACTATGCCTATCTGGTGGCGGCCCACCGGCTGAAGGAGTATATGGCGCTCTGGTCCAAGCGGCCGGACGCCCGGCTGGAGATGCCCTGGGGCGTCTATGACGGCTATGAGGGCGTGTGCAAATGCTATCTCCAGGATCACACCGACCGCTCCGAGCCCGGCGCCCTGGAGGAGCTCAAGGGCTGCATGTTCCTCCACCCCATGACCACCGCCGCCGTGGAGGTGGCCGCCGACGGCAAAACCGCCCGGGGCGCCTGGATGTCCCCCGGCGCGGAGGCCTTTACCGGCGCGGCCCACTGGTGCTGGAGCAAGTACGGCGTGGACTTCATTTATGAGGACGGAGCCTGGAAAATCTGGCACCTGCGGCTCTATCCCCTGTTCCTCACCCCCTATGACAAGCCCTTCACCACTCCGGAGGACGAGAACCTCAACACCTTTGCCACCCGGGCGGACCACGGCCCCTCCAGCCCCCGGTTTTCTTACAGTCTGGACAGCTTTTATCCGGAGAATGAACCGGTCCTCCCCCTACCGTACACCACCTTCTCGGAGCTGGAGGACATTATCAAGCTGCCGCCCCTGTCCCCTGGTCAGGCGGAGCGCGTATGAGGCTTTTCTTTCCCCTATAAGAACAGCTTTCAAAAGAACATTTTCCGCCTGCGGGCGGGACGGAGGGCGATACTTTTCTTTCTCCAGCGAAAGAAAAGTAACCAAAAGAATGTTTTCCCCTTGCGAGGGGACGAAGGCGTTCCTTTTCTTGCTCCTGCAAGAAAAGTGTCCAAAAGATATTCCACCCATTTCTTTCACCAGCGAAAGAAACGGGTGGAGCCCAAAGAAGCG
>CAZRNK010000462.1:0-1815 GCA_964601435.1 uncultured Oscillospiraceae bacterium
TGGTTTTGGCCGAGCCGGTGCCCCCCAGATTCCCTACGGTCTGGCCGGCCTTGAGGTGGAGCTCCGCGCCGGAGAGGGCATATTCCCGGGCGTCGGCGCGGTATTTGAAGGAGACGCCGGAAAAGTCCACGCTGCCGTCCGGGACGGCCGTTACCCCGTCCGGCGGGGAAGTGAGGGCGATTTCCTCGTCCAGCACCTCCCCAATGCGCCGGGCGCTGGCCAGGGAGCGGGTGAGGAGCAGAAAGACATTGGAAATCATCATCAGGGAGTTCATAACCTGGAGGACATAGCTGAAAATGCCCGTCAGCTCCCCCACCTGGAGGCTGCCGCGGAGGACCATGTTCCCCCCGAACCACATCAGCAGTACCACGGCGGTGTACATCGTGAGCTGGAAGGCGGGGAGGTTCAGCACCGCGAAGTGGAAGGTCCGCTGGCTGGTGGCCATCAGCTCCGTGTTGACGGCGGCAAATTTCTCCTCCTCATATTCCCCCCGGACGAAGGCCTTTACGGCCCGGATGGCGGTGAGGGCCTCCTGGACCACGTTGTTGAGCTTATCCACGGCGGCCTGGAGGCGGCTGTACATGGGGGCCACCTTCCGCACCACCCAAATCAGGATGAGGGCCAGCACCGGGGTGCACACCAGGAAGACGGCCGCCAGGCGTGCGTTGAGCCAGAAGGAGAAGGCCAGCCCCAGAATGAGCATTACCGGGCCCCGGACCATGGGCCGCAGGCCGCCGCTGACGGCGTTCTGGATGACGGTCACGTCGGTGGTCATGCGGGTGACCAGGGAGCCGGTCTCGAACTTATCCAGGTTGGAAAAGGCGAACTGCTGCACCCGGACGTATTGGGCGTCCCGAATCCGGGCGCCCCAGCCGTAGGCCGCCCGGGCGGAGAAGCGGGCGTAGAGCAGCCCGGTGATGAGGGCCAGGAGGGCGCACACCCCCATCTGGACGCCCTTGCCCAGAATGTAGGGGATGTCGTGGGTCTCTACCCCTACGTCGATAATATCCGCCATAATGACGGGGATGACCATCTCAAAGGCGCTCTCCACCAGGACCATCAGCGCCCCCAGAATCAAATCCCGTTTGTAGGGGCCCAGATAGCCCAGCAGGCGTTTGAAGTCACGCATCCTCCTGCCCCCTTCCCTGGAGATTTTGATAGGCCCGGGCCAGATACCCGGCGAAGGCCTCCCGCTCGTCGGGGGTAAAGCCCCGGAGCATGCGCGCCTCCAGCTCGCGGCAGCGCGCCTGCCACTGGGCGCTGGCGCTGCGGCCCGCCTCCGTGACGGCGACCCGGTCCCGCCGCTTGTCCCGCGCATCTGCCTGGCGGCGGACGAAGCCGCCCCGCTCCAGGCTCTCCACCATGCGGGAGATGTTGGCGGGGTCCACATCGAAATAGTCTGCAATCTCCCGCTGGCTTTGGGGTCCTCTGGCAGCCAGAAAGGCCAGCACCTTGGGCTGTCCGGCCCCCAGACCCAGCGCCACAAGGCTGGGGCGTAGATAATTGCGCTGGGCGTGGAAGGCCCGGTAGAGGAGGATGTGAAAAGAGCGCTCCATAGGCTCACCCTCTCTTTCTTGATATATCAACAATTGCAAGGTACTATTATAATTTGTTTTGCGGCGCTGTCAAGCATAATCTTTCGGAAAAGGGGCATCTGGAAAACGCTTTATGGGGACAGGCCGGTTTTATTTTCCTTGCAACTGCAGGCATATGCAGATATAATAAAAGGAGAAAAAAGGCAGATTTCCGGGCTGGAGGGAGACAGCCGGCTCAAAAAGAGATGAAAAGAGATTAGAAAAAGGCCATGGCCTTTTT
>CAZRNK010000463.1:0-1813 GCA_964601435.1 uncultured Oscillospiraceae bacterium
GCCGGAGAAATTGGAAGGGACAAAAGAAGCCGAAATCAGACAAATTATTTTTTTGACAAAGTTAAAAATGTGAACGAATCTCTGAAAAGGTCAAAATACAGGTATATTTTGCAAGAAAAACGCCATTGAATTGCCAAGAGTTTGTTTCTTTTTGATACTTTTTTTAACTTGATGTTTTTCACGCAAAAATAATGAAGAATTTCGACGCAGCGCCGGAGAACTTGGCAGATGTCCCAGAAAAAACGGGAAAAACCGGGAAAAATCTGCATGAAAAACTTCCAAAAATATCGTTAATAAAATAACTATTGTTGATTTTTTGTTTGCCATCTGCTATCATGAGCCGCGTAGTTCCAAAAAGAGTCAAAATGGTATCGAAAATAAACAAAATGCATCCTGAAAGATGCAATCGTACCATGCAACCAACAGCATGTGCCTGGGTACCAATTGGGCGCAAACTGAAGGAGGTTCGTTTATGAAGAGACTGATTTTGCTGATGGCCGCCGTTGTTGCGGCACTGGGACTTGCCGGGGCGGCAGGCGCTGCCTACGACCCCGATGTGGACTATTTGGCCATCATGATGGAAGCTGCCCAGAGCGGCGACTATACCACCGGCGTCCAGGCCCAGGAGGCCCGGGAAGAGAAGATGGAGAGCCTGGGCATTTCCGGACAGTCCATTGATTTTCAGGATTTGTATCTGCTGGCCAAGGTGATGTACATAGAGGCTGGCAGCGAATGGCTCAGCGACGAGTGGAAAATGGCAGTCGGCGAGGTGGTATTAAACCGGGTAGACAGCCCGGAGTTTCCGGACACAATTGAGGAAGTGGTCTACCAGAAGGGGCAGTATGCCGGCAGCGGCAACCGCTATTGGGAGAGTTTGATGCCCTCGGAGCGGTGCGTAGAGCTGGCCCTCCGGCTGCTCAACGGGGAGCGGAATCTGGAGCCCTCTGTGGTCTTCCAGGCCAATTTCCGCCAGGGCAGCGGTGTATATTTGGCGCTCTATGACCGTCACCTGGGGTGGACCTATTTCTGCTATAGCAGCCACATGTATCTCTATGACGAGGAAACTGTGGCTGAAGAGGAGAACCCCGCAGATGAAGAGATTGTGACGGAAGACCCCGCGACAGAGGAGAGCCCTGTGGAAGAGGAAGAGGCTGTCCAGGGCGGGGAGAGCAACATCCTGGGCGCCACAGCCCAGCTGGAGAACGCCGGTTCTGCTGGAGAGCATGAGACGCAGGCCGGGGACGCCGGGCAAAACGGGAGCGGGACCCAGGATACGCTCCAGCAGCTGCTGGATATGGTAACTGCTGCATAAGAAGATTTGATAAGGAAAAAGGAAATGCGGTTATTGGAACTCGCCGCATTTCCTTTTTTTATTTGCGCCGGATATTGGCGCTGATTTCCGTGAGGGCGTCGGCCGCCTCCATCTCGCAGTTGCCGCTGCGGGCCAAGTCGCAGAGGGTGAGCATACCGACTACCTTCCCGTCGTCCAGGACGGGGAGGCGCCGCACCTGGTCCGTTGACATAAGGTAGACGGCCTTGTCCAGCTCCTCAAAGGGCGCGGCAGTTACGATGCCCCGGGTCATGACGTCGCAGACCTGGGTGGACTGGGGGTCACTGCCGGCGGCGACACAGCGGACGGCAATGTCCCTGTCGGTAATCATGCCCCGTAAACGGCCCTGGTCATCACAGACGGGCAGGGCGCCAATGTTGTGCTGCTTCAGCAGCCTGGCAGCGGTGGTTACCGGCTCCTTCTGGTTGATGGAGATGACCCGGTCAGTCATCACGTCGCAAATCAGCATGGGGAAAACCTCCT
>CAZRNK010000464.1:0-1798 GCA_964601435.1 uncultured Oscillospiraceae bacterium
TGGACTTTTTCGACAGACTGAGGGACAACCGCTAAGGTTGTCCCTTTTGCTGTTAAAAATGAAAGATTTTCTTTTCCTGCAAAATGCTTGTGCCGGAACAGAAGCGCGATTTAGCTCTCTTTGGCCAGCCGGCGAGCCTCGTCAAACTCGGCGACCAGCTCTGCGGACGGTTTCTTATCCAGAAGAGAGACCACTACGATGACAATCAGGCTGGTCAGGAAGGCGGGCAGCAGCTCATAGATGCTCCAGAGGCCGCCCATGGGACTAATCAGCAGTTCCCAGATAAAGACCATGGCGCCGCCGCTAATCATACCCGCAATGGCGGCCTTCCAGGTAGTGCGCTTCCAGAACAGGCTCAGGAGCATGATGGGGCCAAATGTGGCGCCGAAGCCCGCCCAGGCGAAGGACACCAGGGTGAAGATGACGCTGTCCTCATCCAGGGCAATGATTATGCCCACAATGGAGATAACCAGAAGAATAATCCTGGAAACCCAGAGGACCGTCTTGTCGCTGGCGTCCTTTTTTATAATCCCCTGGAAAATGTTCTTTGCAAAGGCTGAGGCGGCAATCAGCAGGTAAGAGTCCGAAGAGCTGATGGTGGCCGCCAGAATCCCCGCCATCACGATGCCGGCCAGCAGGGGCGGCAGCAGGTTTGTCGAAAGAACAATAAAGATATTTTCAGCACTTGAAGCAGTTGTAAGGGCTGTTGGATAGAGCGCCCGGCCTACCAGACCGATAATGACAGCACAGGTCAGAGAGATGAGGACCCAGACTGTGGCAATCCGGCGGGATTTGGTCAGCTCACTGCCCTTCCGTATGGCCATAAAGCGCAGAAGCACCTGGGGCATACCAAAATAGCCCAGGCCCCAGGCCAGGCAGGAGAGAATGGTAATGGTGTCGTAGGTGCCAGCCTCGCCGAACTGAGGCACCCCGTCCACTACCTGCTGAACGCCATCCTCAAGCACAGGTTGGGCAATGCCAAAGAAGGAAGTGAAGCCGGGGATGCCCCGGATGTTTTCTATAACCTGGCCCACGCCGCCGGTGGCCACAGTGCCCACAATCAGGATAACGCTCAGGGCGAAAATCATGACCAGACTCTGCATAAAGTCCGAGGCGCTCTCTGCCAGGAAGCCGCCGATGACGGTGTAAAAAACGACAAACAGGGCGCCCACAATCATCATGCTCACATAGGGCAAATCAAACAGTGTGGAGAACAGCTTGCCGCAGGTGACAAAACAGCTGGAGGCATAGACGGTGAAAAATACCAAAATAAAGATAGCCGCTATGGTGAGCAGGACCTTTTTCTTCTCTTTGAACCGGGCGGAGAAAAATTCCGGAATGGTAATGGAGTCCCCGGCCACAGCGGAATAGCTCCGCAGGCGTTTGGCCACAAACAGCCAGTTGAGGTATGTACCCAGGGCCAGGCCAATGGCAGTCCAGGCGGCGTCCGCAATGCCGCACCAATAGGCCACGCCCGGCAGGCCCATCAGCAGCCAGCCGCTCATGTCCGAGGCCTCGGCGCTCATGGCGGCCACCCAGGGGCCCAAGCTGCGCCCACCCAGGAAGTAGTTCTCCGAGCTCTGGTTTGCCCGGCGGGCGAAGACCAGACCGATGATAATGACACAGGCCATGTAGCAGCACATGGCTATTAAGGTTTGCAGCGTATTGGAATCCACACATTTTTCCTCCCTCTTTAAAATTATAAATATTATTCTATCAAAACTCCGCTAATTTGGCAATATTTTTATGTCGCAAATTGCAATAACAAGTTGAACACTTCCGGGTAGATGGGACGGCA
>CAZRNK010000465.1:0-1798 GCA_964601435.1 uncultured Oscillospiraceae bacterium
GGAATGTTTCAAGCAAAAAAAGGATTCGAGGAGTGAGTCAAAACATGATGGAAAACCTGTTTTGGATTGGCTTCGTTGGAGCCGTCCTGGCACTCCTTTTTGCACTGGTACAGTGTAAAAGGGTGCTGCGCCACTCGGAGGGCAATGCGCAGATGGTCAAAATCGCCTCTGCCATCCGCTCTGGCGCCAACGCATACCTGAAAAGCCAGTATATCACCGTGGCAAAGGTATTCGGCGTCGTCTTTATCGTCCTGATTATCTTGGCTGCCACTGGCAACCTAAACTGGTTTACCCCCTTCGCCTTCCTCACTGGCGGCATTTGGTCCATGCTGGCTGGTCTGGTGGGCATGAAAATTGCCACCAACTCCAACGCCCGTACCGCCCAGGCGGCCTCCGAGAGCCTGAACAAAGGCCTGCGTGTGGCCTTCTCCTCCGGCAGCGTCATGGGCTTTACCGTGGTCGGCCTGGGTATGCTGGATATCTCCATCTGGCTCACGATTTTAAAGCTCACCGGCCAGAGCGCCGCGCAAATTGGCGAAACCATGGTTATGTTCGGCATGGGCGCCTCCTTCATGGCCCTGTTCGCCCGCGTGGGCGGCGGTATCTTCACCAAGGCGGCGGATGTGGGCGCCGACCTGGTGGGGAAAGTCGAGGCCGGCATTCCGGAAGATGACCCCCGGAACCCCGCCACCATCGCCGACAACGTAGGCGACAACGTTGGCGACGTGGCCGGCATGGGTGCGGATTTATATGAGAGCTATGTCGGCTCCATTCTGGCCACCTTCGCCCTGGGCGTTGCTGCGGGCTATGACTGGAAGGGCATCATCCTCCCCATGCTGCTGGCGGTCTGCGGCATTATCTGCTCCATTATCGGCTCCTTCTTCGTCAAAACCAAGGAGGACGCCTCGCAAAAGTCCCTGCTGAAATCTCTGCGCACCGGCACCTATCTGGCTGCCATCTTGGCCGCGGTCCTGGCCGCGCCCATCACCTATTGGGTCCTGGGCAGCTGGGGCGTCTATGTGGCGATTCTCTGCGGTCTCATCGGCGGCTGCGCCATCGGCTACTGCACAGAGTATTATACCTCTGATACATACAAGCCCACCCAGAAGCTGGCTGCCGCCTCCGAAACCGGCAGCGCCACGCTGATTATCGGCGGCATCTCCCTGGGCCTGAAGTCCACTCTGTCTTCAATTCTGATTGTCAGCGCCGCCGTCCTGGTCAGCTATTTTGCCGCCGGCGGCACCATGGAGATTATTGACGCCAGCGGCCAGTTCACCACCGCCTTTAACCAGGGGCTGTACGGCATTGGCATCGCCGGCGTGGGTATGCTCTCCACCCTGGGCATCACTCTGGCCACCGACGCTTACGGCCCTGTGGCGGACAACGCCGGCGGGATTGCAGAGATGAGCGGCCTGCCCAAAGAGGTCCGGGAGCGCACTGACGCCCTGGATTCTCTGGGCAACACCACCGCCGCCACCGGCAAGGGCTTTGCCATCGGCTCCGCCTCCCTCACCTCTCTGGCCCTGCTGGTATCCTATGTCAATATCGTGCAGGCCAAAACTACGGAGGTCTTGAACTTCACCCTTACCAGCCCCACAGTCCTAGTGGGCCTGTTCATCGGCGCCATGCTCACCTTCGTTTTCTCGGCTTTCACCATGAGCGCGGTCCAGAACGCGGCCCAGTCCGTCGTGATGGAGGTCCGGCGCCAGTTCCGGGAAATTAAGGGTATCATGACCGGCGAGGCGGACCCGGACTACGCCGCCTGTGTCAGCCTGTGCACCAAGGGCGCATTAAAAGA
>CAZRNK010000466.1:0-1787 GCA_964601435.1 uncultured Oscillospiraceae bacterium
GGCCAGCATGGGCTTTAAGAGGTTGCCCGCATCCATGGCGCCGTCAGTCTTGCCCGCCCCTACAATGGTGTGGAGCTCATCGATAAAGAGGATAATCTTCCCCTCACTGTTTTTGATTTCATTCAAAACGGCCTTCAGCCGTTCCTCAAATTCGCCCCGGTATTTGGCGCCGGCCACCAGGGATCCCATGTCCAGGCTGAACAGGGTCCGATCCTTCAGGTTGTCGGGCACATCCCCCCGGACAATCCGCATGGCCAGCCCCTCGGCGATGGCAGTTTTGCCCACGCCGGGCTCACCAATCAGGCAGGGGTTATTCTTGGTCTTTCGGGACAAAATCCGGATGACATTGCGGATTTCATCGTCCCGGCCAATCACCGGGTCCAGCTTCTGGCTCCGGGCCAGCTCGGTCAAATCCTGGCCGTACTTATTCAGGGCGTCATAGGTCCCCTCCGGGTTGTCCGTGGTCACCCGCTGGTTGCCCCGGACGGACTTGAGCGCCTCCAGAAAGGCGTTTTTCTGAACGCCCGCCCCCTTCAGCAGCCGTTCCATACTGGGCGAGGCCTTCTCCAAAATACCGATGAATACATGCTCCACAGAGACATACTCGTCCTGCATTTTCTTGGCCTGGGCCTCGGCCTCCGTCAGGGCCTGCTCCAGGGCGCGGGACAGATAGGTCTCCCCGCTGCCGCCGGAGACCTTGGGCAGCTTGCCGATGGCGGACTCCACCTGCTTCGCCAGGTTCTCCGGCTCTATGCCCATCTTCACCAGGAGCTGGGGGATTAACCCGCCCTCCTGCTCCAACAGGGCCAGGAGCATGTGCTCCTGCTCCATCTGCTGGTTGCCAAAGCCGCTGGCCAGGCTCTGGGCGGCCTGGACGGCCTCAATGGTTTTCTGCGTAAATTTATTGACGTTCATAGCAATTCCTCCCCCATTCCCGAAGTCTAAATCAAAATGCTGCTGGAGCGGTTATAGTTCCGATAGATTTGCTCCACCTGGGCAATTGCCGTCTGGGCATCCTCCAAGTTATAGAAAAAGGCCTTCAGCGCCTCGTCAAAGGCGGCCACATAGCTGCAAATCAGCTGTCCCAGCTCCTGACTGGAGACGCTCTCCCGGCTCCGGAGCGCTAGCTGGCGGACAAATTTCCCGTCCCCGATGGCATAGACGCAGCCGGGCAGATAGGCACTCTCTACCTTGGCCCACAGCTTGAAAAACTGCATCAAATAGAGCATCAGCGTGTGGTTCTGGGTACGCATGCTCACCCGCAGCTCCCCAAAGGCCTCCCCCGGCGTGCGGTAGAGCTCTACGCTGTAGCGCACATTGGGGTTATATTTAAAAGCCAGGGCTGAGCGCATATTCAAAATGCTCCCGTTTCCCCGGAGCATTACCTGGAAGGTATCCACACCCGAGAGCAGCTCTTCAATCCGGGAAAAGATTTGGTCGATGCGCATCTCCGGCGTGGTATAGGACACATATTCTGCCAGAATCTGATTCACCAGATTGGAGCGGTTGGTTCCCCGCTGGGCGGCAAGCTGGTCAATGGCAGCTACAACGCCCTCTGACAACATCAGCGGGTACATATTCTTCTTCAACTCTGTCGCCTCCCTCGCAATCTTTCAGCATCCTTATTGTATCATCTGCTTCAAAACTTGTCAACTATTTTATATAAATTTCTTTTCAAATTTTATAAAAATAAATGCGAGTTTTTCCGTCTCCCTTTTGTCAGTATGCCCAATTTCCGGTTAGGCCTTGCACCGCAGGAAGGAGAACACCCCGCCTTTTCCCGATAG
>CAZRNK010000467.1:0-1783 GCA_964601435.1 uncultured Oscillospiraceae bacterium
CCTCAGCGGCCGGCTGGGCAGTTTCCGCTCCGCCCTCTGTAGCTGCCGGCGCCTCTGTGGCTGCAGGGGCCTCCGTCGCGGGCGCCTCCGTGGACGTCTCCTCGCCGCTGCACCCTGCAAAGAGGGAGAGGGCCAGCACAAGCGCCAGGAGAAGCGCTGCAAATCTCATTTTACGCATCATCTTGCCTCCTAAAGTATTTTTCTTTTATGCGCAAAGCCGCATAGAAAGCCTTAGTCATTCCGGCTGGGGAGCACGATGGTGCACCAGCCCTCTTCATATACGTCGCCCTTGATGGTCTCAATCCAGAAGGCCAAATCCACCAGGTGCTCGCCGTCCTCGACGCGCTTGCGGAACACCCGGGACTTCACCAGAGCGATGTCCCGCTCCAGGCCGTGGTGGCGGCAGGTGCCCTTCCGGTCGGGCAGCACATCCAGGAAGCCGATGGCATCCGGGCTGGGGGTGACCTTGAAGCCGTAGTTTTCCAGCGTTGCGTCGTTCATGATGCCCCAGGTAATGTTGCGGATGAAACCGCTGTTGCCCATCCAGTTGCTAAAGTGGCGCAGGGCAAAATCCCGGCCCATGAAATTGATGAGCACAAAGCGCTCCGGCGGCGGGCTCATAGGATCGTCGCTCTCGGCAAAGGAGACGTGGGCCATCAAGTCATAATCCTGGCCGTATTTGTCGGTAATCTTGAGTCCCTCTGGAATCTTGGGGTAGCTCATGCTCCGCTTCTCCAGACGGTAAATGCCGTCATAGGGGTTGCGCTTCATGGTCTTGAAGGTCTCGGGGTCCATGATTTCATTTTTCAGCGTGCGGCTGCCCCCCAGGCCGGGCCCCCAGAAGGGGATGGGCTCCGCTGTGTCGTCAATGGGGCCGTCCAGGGTCCAGGCGGGCTCGTCGCCAACCTTGACATCCTCCCAGTAGAGGACTTCCTCGCCCCGGATAAATTCCTTGCTCCAGACGTCCCGGATGAAATCCCAGTCGGCGTCGGTGTACACATGGTCTTCCCTGTCAAACCAGGGGGGGCCAATCCAGTCGGAATACTCCGCAGGGGCCTTCCCGTCCTCCCAGGTTTTCAGATGCTCCCGGACATGGAAGCGGAGGCTGTTGACCAGTTCGCCCCGCTGGTTGTACACGCTGCCCCCGGCAATGAGGCCAAAGGTGCGGTACTCGCTCCCCTCCGGGGGCGTCAAATCCTTGAAATGGCGGTAGTCTACCGTCAGGTACAGGGTGTCCCCCGGATAAATGGGCTTGTAGCAGGTGATGCTGTGGGTGTTGCCCGTGGCCAGGAGCATATCCCGGGCCTCATGGGGAATGGGGAAAATGTAAGTGTCGTCATGGCCGGCAAAGCTGGAGATGGCCGGAATATCCGGATGGCCATGGGCCTGGGCATAGGCCTTGTCGTTATACATGGGGTCAAAGGGGTTGTAATGGGTGGCGTAGTAGCGCACCATCTCCTCGGTGGCGTGGAGCACCGGGCCCACGCCGGGGGTGTCCGGCGGCAGCTTTCCGGAAATCAGGGCCTGCACGTCAATGGGCCCCCGCTCGTTAATGCGCCGCGTCTCTTCCGTGTACTGCTCTATCCAGGGCTTTTCCCGCTGGTCGTACACGCCGGGGTAGCGGATTTTAAAATCGCTCATGGTTTTCCCTCCGTTTATAAAATTACAATTTATCTGAAAAATTTAGATAATTGATTTACAAGCACAAAGAAAATTTGTATAATAGGGCAAAAAAGCATCCACCTCGCGCGCCTGTGCGCCGCCAAAAGGAGGTTTTCCCATG
>CAZRNK010000468.1:0-1779 GCA_964601435.1 uncultured Oscillospiraceae bacterium
GGTGTGGTATAATCATGTCAAAGAAAACGGCATGAGTACCGCCCGCAAGGGTTAGCCGAACCGCGGCATGGGAAACGATTTCACCATCGTTCTCATGCCGCTTTCTTTATATCTAGCCGAACTCACGGCGTAAAATGGAGGAATTTACCATGAACGAAGAAATCAAGACCAAGGCCGCAGAACAGCCCAGCAACTCCACCCCGGAGGCGAGCGGGGGACAGGGCGAAAAGACGTTCACGCAGGACGAGGTCAACCGCATCGTGCAGGACCGTCTCACCCGAGAGCGAGAGAAGCTGACCGGGCAGACGGCGAAGGACGAGCGCGAGAAGGCTCTGGAGGCCCGCGAGGCCCGCTTGGATTGCCGGGAATACCTGGACACCAAGGGCTATCCGGCGGCGCTCCTGGAGGTCCTGGACAGCGCAGACGTGGGCAAGTTCAAGGCCGCTGCCGACAAGATGGTTGAACTGTTCCCCGGTATCATGCCGGAGAAGCAGGCGCACAAGTTCAGCGGCTGGGTGCCTGGGGACGGCGCGAGACGCGCAAGCCCGGACAGCGGAAAGGACCGTATCGCGGAAGCTTTCAAGCCTAAAATCTGAGAATTTTAGGAGTGACCTATATAATGGCTATCGATTTAGTAACCAAGTTCCAACCCTACACGGACGAACAGTTTTCCACAGAGAGCAAAAAGGCCCTCATTACCAATCAGGACTTTGACTGGACCGGGGCGCACACAATCAAGGTCTACAAGATCACCACAAGCGCCATGAACGACTACGGGCGCACTGGCCCGACCGGGAGCAACTGGAGCCGCTATGGCGCGGTGGAGAGCCTGGACGCCACCACGGAAGAGTTCACGCTCACCAAGGACCGCTCCTTCACCTTCGCCATCGACAAGCTGGACACGGACGAAACCGCCGCCCAGCTTCAGGCCGCTACTGCGCTTGCGCGGCAGAACAGGGAAGTTGTCATTCCCGAGGTGGATGCCTACGTCTACGGCGAGATGTGCGCCAATGCCGGGACCGCACCCGCCGCCATTACGCTGACGGAGGATAACCTCTACACGGAGATTTTGGCCGCCTCTCAGGCCCTGGACGATGCCGAGGTGCCGGAGACCCGCCGCGTGCTCGTGGTCACCCCAGCCACCTATGTGCTGATGAAGAAGTGCCGGGACATCATCCTGGAAACGGACATCGGCAATGAGTTGCGGCTCCAGGGCGTCATCGGTATTCTGGACGGCATGACCGTGCAGAAGATCCCAGCCGCCCGGCTCCCCGAGAATTTCGGCTTCCTGGTGGCCCACCCCTGCGCCACCGTGGCCCCTGTCAAGCTGGAGGATTACACCATCCACGAAAACCCACCCGGCATTTCCGGCGCCCTGGTGGAGGGTCGCGTCTGCTACGGCGCTTTCGTGCTGGACAACAAGGCCAAAGCCATTTACTATCAGGCCCAGCTGGGGGAATAACGCCCTCTGACGGCACTGCGGCAGTCGGCAGGGGGATAGTAGGGCAGGCCGTTGTCGGGAAAGCCTAAAGGCTATCCTGGAGTTATGGGCAAACGCCTGTGACGATAGCGGGGGGCGTGTGGGCAATCGTCCATGCGTCCCCAAAATTATACCGGGTGATACAATGCAGAAGAAACGATTAAAAATGACCACCTCCAGAGACATCCGGCGGACGGTCAACCGGATTTCCAACATGCTGCTGAATGGGGAAATCGACCCAAAGACCGCAAACGCTATCTTGTATGCCTGTAATGTCTGCCTGGGCGCAATCCGTGTGG
>CAZRNK010000469.1:0-1774 GCA_964601435.1 uncultured Oscillospiraceae bacterium
GAGTCTGTCACTCTATCCAACTGAGCTACGGGCGCATACTGTGCGAGGCACGAGAATTATTATAACAAAAGCAACTCCAATTGTAAAGAGGGAGATTGCGTTTTTTTTCGCGGCATGCTATACTTTTTTTACATAATTTTTTGAAATGAAATCCAGCTCACCGTGAGGAGATTGATTTATGATACGTAGCCGGTGTACTGCCCTTGTGCTGCTCCTTGCCCTGCTGCTTGCGCTGACGGCGTGCCAGCATGGAGACGGCAGCACACAGCAGCGGCAGGAGAAAATCGTATATGCTATGGACACAGTCATGCGCCTGACTGCCTACGGAGACGCGGCAGAAGCTGGGCTTGAGGCAGCTGAGGCGGAGATTTTCCGCCTGGAGTCCATGCTGGACCCCTATGACAGCGCCAGCGAGCTCTATGCCCTGAACACCGGGGAAATTCACACTGTCAGCACCGAGCTGGCATTGCTCTTGGAGACATGCCGGTTTTACTACGAGGACACAGCGGGCGCCTTTGACCCCACTGTGCTGCCCCTGATGGATTTGTGGGGCTTTTCTACAGACAGCCCGGCTGTGCCTGCGCCATCCGAGATCCAAACGGCCCTTGCCGCCGTCGGCTTTAACCACATTGCGCTCTCCGGCCAGGAGGTGGAGCTGGACGCTGGAACGGAGCTAACACTGGGGGCCATTGCCAAGGGATATGCAGGCGCCCAGGTGGCGGAAGTCCTCCAGGAGGCTGGGGTAGGAAGCGCCGTCATCTCTCTGGGGGGGAATGTGCAGACTGTGGGCATCCGCCCGGATGGAGAGCCTTGGACAGTGGCTGTACAGGACCCGGCCGACACCGGCGCCTATGTGGGCACGCTGGCTGTGGGCGAAACCGCCGTTGTCACTTCGGGCGGCTATGAGCGCTATTTTGAAGCGGATGGAACAACCTACCACCATATTCTGGATCCCGCTACAGGCTATCCGGCCAGCAGCGGCCTTGTCTCCGTCACCGTCGTCTGCGCCGACGGAGCCAGGGCGGACGCCCTCTCAACAGCCCTGTTCGTTATGGGGACAGAGGAGGCCCTGGAATACTATGAAAGCCATACAGATTTGGAGCTGGTGCTCATCACGGAGGACGGTCGGGTCCTAATTACACCGGGGCTGGATTTTACACCGGCAGAGACAGACTATACGTATATCTTTTTGGAGGAAGAAAATGCGGCTGGGAAATGAGTTTTTTCACCGGGACTGCCTGGAGGTTGCGCCGGATTTGATTGGAAAGTTGCTGGTGCGCCGGCTGCCGGATGGGACAGTTTGGAAACTGCGCATTACCGAGACAGAGGCTTACCGGGGCGAGGAGGACACCGCCTGCCATGCCCACCGGGGACGGACAAAGCGCACCGAACTCCTCTATCGGGAGAGCGGCACAATCTACATCTACCTCTGCTACGGCATTCACTGGCTGCTGAACCTGATTACAGGCGAGGCGGAGCAGCCCCAGGGGGTACTCATCCGGGGCTGTGAAGGGTTCCCCGGCCCCGGCAGGCTGACCAAACGGCTGGAGATTACCGGGGAGCTTAACGGAGGAAGCATTTTGGACTCTGATGCGCTGTGGGTGGAGGATGACGGCTTCCGCTGTGAAATCGGCCTCGGGAAGCGTATTGGTATTGGCTATGCCGACCAGGCGGACCAGGACAGGCTTTGGCGTTTTTTGCAAAAAGAAGTCTTTTTTCTCTTCGCAAATTGCAATAACAAGTTGAACACTTCCGGGTAGATGGGACGGCGGTC
>CAZRNK010000470.1:0-1762 GCA_964601435.1 uncultured Oscillospiraceae bacterium
GTTTCTATTATACCATAGGGATGGAGTTTTTGGGGCTTTTGTCAACAGGTCCAAATAGATAAAATAAATGGACTTCACAGCATTGGAGGGAACAAATCATGAATCTGGTCCAGCTTGAATACTTCCTTCACATTGCGGAAACTGGCAGCTTTCGCAAAACATCGGAAATGATGTATGTTTCTCAGCCGGCTGTCAGCAAGCAGATTTCGCTGCTGGAAAAGGAATGGAATGTCATCCTCTTTGACCGCTCCTATCGGGTCGCCACCCTGACGGACGCAGGGAAACTGATGTACAAAAAAATCTCTGCCTTCCGGGAGGAATTCAACGCCTCGCTGAAGGATGCCCGCCTGATTGACAAGCACGCCACAACCGAGCTGCGGGTCGGCCTCATGGAGCGGGTAGACTTGGGAAATTTGCTGGATGTTTTCTCCGAATTCCAGGAGGACCATCCGGATATCCTTCTCACTGTCGAGCAGGTCTCCCTGAACAAACTGACAATTGAAAGTGCGGACGCCCGGTATGACATGGTCATCAACCATGACATTGCTTTTGTAGACCGGACGGATTTGGTCATCCACGAGATTGCCCGCAGCCGCAGGATGGTCATCCTCTCCCGGAATAATCCGATTCTCCGCAGAAACAATCTGCGCCTCGGCGATTTGAACCAGCAGCGCTTTTATATTCCCGGAGCCGAGTCGGAGTCCCTCTCCCTGAACGGGATTATCCGCATCTGCTCTACCCACGGACTCAATGGGATTGACTATGTAGTTGTCCCCAACTTAAACTCTGTGATTACCTCGGTCAGAATGAACTTCGGGGTTGGCGTTGCCGACGAGACAGTCCTCCTGCCCGCCGACGGCTCCATTGTCGCTATCCCCTTTGGGGAGAGTTTCGGCATCGACTTGGCGTGGCACAAGGACAATACCAACCCAGCAATCCAGCTGCTGGCTGACGACATTATGCAGAAGCTGCGCTATGACAGAAAACCCACGCTTCAGGACGCCCTTACATAAGCCGCGTCTTCCCATCTGTTTCCTGCAAATTGTCAAATCCCCGAACCACCCGGCCTGCAGGCCGGGTGGTTCGGGTTTTCTTTTCATTCAGACTGCGGGGTGAAAATAAGGGTCATAGCCATCTGGGAGACGGTCCATTGGAACGCCGTCGCCCAATTCATACACAACCCCCAGCAAGTCCTCTGTGGCCAGGTTATTCCAGCAGCAGGGTCCCAGTTTGCCCGCCAGGGCAATGGGTACACCCAAATCCCTGTATTTTTTGTTTGTCCGCTCCCAGACGGCCGGATTCAGGATTTCCTTAATATGCTGGAATCCAACGCCATGGCGGTCCAGAAAGCTGAAGTAGGGCAGCGGCCCCTCCAGCGGCTCGATAAGCTCGAACTCCAGGTCGCCGTAATGGGCAATGGCCGCCAGGAAATCTGCCTTGGGGAACTGAGCCGCCGGGTGTTCCGCATTTTCCAGCCATGCGGCACTCCTGTTGTTGATGTGCCCAATCTCCCAGGGGCCAACCCCCAGCAGGGCCGTCATATCCTCTGCTGTTTTCCGGACATCCGGCGTGGCGATGCAGACCTGGCCAATCCGCCGGGACGAAGTCTTTTTCTCGTCTGCCTTATCCGCCCGGAGAATTTCCATGATGCAGCCCAGTTCGCCGCGCAAATCCAGGGTCATGCCGTAATCGCCCAGCGTGGCCATCACCGGAATCTCCAGCTCTTTGACATGCGCCTGCCAGCGTGCCCACAGGTCGTCGG
>CAZRNK010000471.1:0-1755 GCA_964601435.1 uncultured Oscillospiraceae bacterium
GTGCTGCCGGGGCTGCGCCTCCGCCTGTCGGGCGCCCAGACGTGGAACCCGGCGTTGCAGGCCGTTTTGGAGATGGAGGATTGCCCCGGTCTGCTGACAGCTGTAGAGGCTGCTTTGGAGAAAGGCCGGGAGAAGAGCGCCCTGGCCGATGCCCTGCTTGGCGGGCCGACGAAGGATACGGCCCTGGGGCGGCAGTTTCTCCATTGCGCTGCCGCTGGGGCAGAGCGGGCGGCGCAGGGGGACCTGTTAGGAGCGTCCGCAGCCTATAGCGGGCTGCTGGGCCTGGGGTATGGGCTGACACCCTCGGGAGATGATTTCCTGTGCGGGTTTCTGGCAATACTCTGGGGGGTGAAAATGGAGCTGGCTGCACTTT
This sequence comes from uncultured Oscillospiraceae bacterium, assembly GCA_964601435.1. Lineage (GTDB taxonomy): Bacteria > Bacillota > Clostridia > Oscillospirales > Oscillospiraceae > CAZRNK01. The sequence continues at coordinate 374 of CAZRNK010000471.1, forward strand.
TTCGCCAGGCGCTCGATGGGGAGGTATCCATGCATCTGCGCGAAACAAACGACATCAGCGCTGAATTCCTGCGCTATGCCTGCGGGGGCGCTTTCAGCAGCCCGCTGTGCAGCCTGATGCGCGCCGCGGGGGACCCAGCGTCCGCCTTAACGGTTTTCTTTGAGATTGGACACGCCTCGGGAATCGATACGCTCGTTGGCGTTCGGGAAGGGCTGCGCTGGGTCATGACCTGGTGCAGCAGGACAAAATCAAATGGGAGGATGGAGACATGATTTCCTACAGTGAGGTAAGGCAAAACACGTATTTTGACTCCGTGACGCTGATGCTCTTTTCCAGCAAGCTCTCCGAGCTGGAGGGCGTTCGGGAAGCGGCAGTCATGATGGGGACAGACCATAACAAATCCCTGATGGAGGGCTCGGGCCTCCTGACAGCGGAAGCGGCAGAGAAAATTTCCCCCAACGATATGGTGATTGGCATTGCCGCCGACAGCCAGGAGGCAGTGGACAAGGCGATTGCCCTGCTGGCAGAGCAGCTGGAGAACAAGAAACGCCCGGCGGCGGCAGGAGACGGACATCTGCGGGCCAGGACCATTGATTCTGCTCTGGAAAAAATGCCGGGGGCCAATTTTGCAGTGGTATCTCTGCCAGGGCGCTATGCCAAGTCCCAGACCATGAAGCTGCTGCGGCGGGGCATTCATGTGCTGCTTTTCAGCGACAATGTAACCCTGGAAGAGGAGAACGCCCTGAAGGATTATGCCCTGGAGCAGGGGCTGCTGATGATGGGGCCAGACTGCGGCACAGCCATTATCAACGGTGTGTCCCTGGGCTTTGCCAATGTGCTGCGCCGGGGGGACATCGGCCTGGTGGCGGCGGCGGGAACCGGCCTGCAGGAAGTTACCTGCATCATTGACGCCCTGGGCGGCGGCGTCTCCCAGGCGCTGGGGACCGGGGGCCGGGACGTAAAGGCCGCGGTTGGCGGAAAAATGATGCTCGCCTGTTTGGAGGCGCTGGAGCAGGACGAAGGGACAAAGGTAATTGGCGTCATCACCAAGCCGCCTGCGCCGGAAGTGGTAGAGAAAATCCGTGCGCAGCTGCAAAAATCCAAAAAGCCGGCGGTAGTCTGCTTCCTTGGGGCGGACAAGCCGGTGGAGATTCCGGGTGCCCAGTCTGTTTCCACGCTGGAAGACGCCGGCCGGGCGCTGGTGGCCCTGTCGAAGGGAGAGCAGTTTGCGCCCGCAGGGCGGGACACGGCCTTCCAGGAGGACATTGACCGGGCGAGGGAAAAGCTGACCGGGGAGCAAAAGTATATCCGCGGCCTGTACTCCGGGGGAACCCTCTGCTACGAGGGGCAGTATATTTTGCAGCAGGCGGGCTTTGCCATCC
>CAZRNK010000472.1:0-1753 GCA_964601435.1 uncultured Oscillospiraceae bacterium
ATGGCAAGCGAGCTGGTCTGGGCGTATCTTTCATCTTTAGAGGCGTGGGTGGACCTTATCCGGAGCTCTGTAAGCTGGTACATCTTTACTGCATTGGGTATCTTCATCGCCTGGAGCCAGATTTCCCGTACATCCGCTGACGATGTAGCCGCTGCGGAGAGCCTCCGGGACACCGTCGCCCCCTACCGTCAGGAGCAGGAGGATTCGCAGGAGAACAACTGGTATTAATTTTTGTCAGATTTGAATCCTAACAGTAAGCATCAAAAAAGCTTTCGTCTGTTGAAAACAGACGAAAGCTTTTTTCATTTTATTTCAATTATTTTTTTAGTTCTCATTTGAAGGCGCCAATGAGAAGGCTGCGCGCTCAGGCGGCCGCCTGAATCAGCGTTTGCTCAAAACGCATGAGAATCGTCGCCACCTCAGCCCGCGTGGCGGTACCCTGGGGTTCCAACGTTGTCGCTGTCCGGCCGATTATCAGCCCGTGGTCCACAGCCCAATTCACTGCTTCCAGCGCCCAACCTGAAATGTTGCCGGTATCCGTATAGCCCTGGAGGGCATCTGGACTATAGGCTCCGTCAGAATCCCCCAAGAGCGTAGCATACCGGTAGAAAAATACGGCCAGCTGCTCACGGGTAACAGACTGGAGCGGGCCAAATTCTGTATCGGAAATACCAGCTACAATGCCGTTCTCCACGCCCCAGCCCACGGAGCCGTAATACCAGTCTCCGGGAAATACATCGCTGAAGTCAGCGGTGTAATCTGACACATCTGCGCCATTTAGTCGGCTCAGGACCGTAACAAACATCCCACGATTCATATTGACATCCGGCTCAAAGGTGGTGTCGCTGGTCCCCTGGAAAAGCCCCTCTGAGACACAATATTCAATATAGGTTTTTGCCCAGTGGTTTTCTATATCCGTAAATTCCGGCGGCACGACAATGGGCTCGTCCGAGAGCAGTTGCTCCACAAAAGCCGGGATATTGACAATTCCATGGCCATACTGCACATCATAACCCGCCGTTCCCGCATCGTCCACAGTTGCAATCAAAAGCTGCTTGAATTCAGCAACTGTAATAGAAGGGTCGTGCTGTTTGGCCATGACAGCCATTGCCGCCACCAGCGGGGTGGCAAAGGAGGTACCGCTGTTGCTGGAATAACCGGACGTGCTTTCATTATCCAAGCTGTAAATATATTCCCCCGGCGCGGTCACATCCACACTGGCATTTTTCTGGGAAAAGCTGCTTACTGTCCCACGCTGTCCGATAGAGCCGACACCAATGACGTTCTCATAGGCCGCCGGATAGAGGTAAAAGCTGTCGCCATAATTGCCAACCGCTGCAATCACCAGCACACCGCTCTCCTCGGCATAGTCGATAGCTTCCCGCATCAGACGCAGGTCATCCGTAGTTCCAAAACTCAGATTCAGCACATCACAGTCATAGTCATCAATGGCCATATAAATCGCCGGGAGTATGTAGCTCACATAGGTCTCCATGCTGTTGGCAAAACACTTGAGGGGAATGAGGGTAACAGCGTCCACAGCGCCGGCAATCCCCTTTCCATTGTTGGCCGCCGCCGCCAGAATGCCGCTGACAAAAGTACCGTGTCCGGTGTAATCCGTCACATCTGTGTTCTCATCGATTAGACTGTAGCCGGTCTCGATAGAGATACCCGCCAAATCCTCATGGCCGGTGTTCAGGCCGGAATCCACAACAGCCACCCGGACGCCATCGCCATTCAGTCCTTCGTCCCA
>CAZRNK010000473.1:0-1753 GCA_964601435.1 uncultured Oscillospiraceae bacterium
CTTCTTCTCCCTGCGCCCGGCCAGCAGATCGACCGCAATCAGCACAGCGCACCAGAACACCAGCAGCGCCAAAATCAAAATGGCGCAGTTGCGGAAAAAGTCCTCCGGCAGCAGGAGAATAATGGGGTCGGTACGCCAGTCGAAGATCCAGTTGGTCTTCCCCGGAAAGAACAGAGTGTGGAACACCACAAAGGCCCGCTGGAAATTGGTCGCTGCCAAGGCTCCCACAACCAGGAAGACAGCGGCCAGTCCGACAGCCGCCCAAAAGCCGGGGCCCCGCCCCAGCAGCCGGGTGGGAGTGAGCCGTTTGCGCCGAGCGATCAAAACCAGCGCAACCAAAACCGCCGCCGACAACGCCAAAATTACCAGATCCAGCTGAAACAGCACCCGCACATCCGCAAAATGGGCCCGGCCCGACTCCGACCAGGGGAGCACCCCTACCGCAAAGTCCTCCCGCAGGCCCAGGCAGAAGTCCAGCATCTGGTTAAAGGCCTCCTTGATCTGGTCCACGGACAATCCGGTGAGCTCCGTCAGCCCCATGGCCTCGATGTGGGCGTAGTAAAAGGGCCGGCACAAAATGGGCACGGCGATGGACCCGGACAACACCAGCAGGGCAATGGCCAGGGCAGTGAACAGAGAGAGCAGTTTACTGGACTTCAAATCGTATCACCTCGTGATGAACGCTCCGGCAGGCCGGATAGAGCGATGAGCACCTGACCGGGGAGATAAAACAGCCACATCCCCACCCGGACAAAGCCATAGGCCGCCGCCGGTATCGCTTCCGGGAACTGGAAGGCGGCCACGCACACATCGCAGCAGAGAAATAAGAACAGCCCCAGGGAGAAAATGCGAAAGCGCCTCCCGGAGCAAAACAGGCTGAGCCACGCGTTGCACAAAAAATTCGTGAAATAAAACAGGGCCAGGATATTCAGCGGAAGAAACAGCCCTAGGGTACGCAGCGCTGCCAGGGACAGCAGAAACAGCGCCAGGCGTGCCCCCCAGACACTCCGCCGGCAGACGGCAAAGATGCGGAAAAAGTAGCACAGCTGCACAGCGCAGAAGAGCAGCAGGCCATAGCCATAGTGGACGTCCAGCTCCAACAGAAACGTGTCCGCTCCGGCCGTCAAGACCAGGGCCAGAGCCACCAACCGGTCCCCGCCGCCCAGCAGAGCCCACAGCAGGGAGAATAGAGCACAAAGCAGAATGGAAGCATACTTAATCGGCGTAGAGCCGGCGCCTCCCGCCTCCAGATCCCGCCACAAAAAGGCGAGATAACAAATTCCCTCTGCCGCCAGAAAAGGGGCTACGCCCGGACGGCGCATGTCCTTCATAACCCATCTTCCTCCCACCTGTATCTCAGGTACCCCGTCATCATACCACAAGGGACAGGGAAAAACAAGGCGGAGCCGGCGCCTCCCTATGGGAAAGGCGGCCGGCTCAATCAAGAGCCGGCCGCCTTCTGAGAGAAGTAAAGCTGAAAAGTTATCACATATAGAACAGCATGTCGCTGTAGACGGGGAAGGGCCAGGACTTGCGCTCCACCAGAGTTTCCAGCTCGTCGGCCAGAGACCGGGCGGCCTTCATGTCCTCGAGGATCACGGCGTGGAAGTAGGTCATCCGGGCTTCCACAGCCTCCGGGGCCGCCCCCATATCCGCCTCCAACTTCTCGCAGGCGGCCAGCAGGGCGTCGGTGCGCTCCGAGATCCGGGCCGCCGTAGAGGCCTCATAACAGCCGGAGGAGGCCCCGCTCCGG
>CAZRNK010000474.1:0-1751 GCA_964601435.1 uncultured Oscillospiraceae bacterium
ACCAATATGTAAAGATAACCTCCTCTTCGGTGAGGGGCAGGCTGACACTGCCGGTATCCTCCGGCGCTTCGGTAGCCTCGGCCGCAGGGGCCTCTGTAGCCTGTTGGGTAGGTTCAGCAGCTGCGGTGGGCGTCGCTGCGGGGGCCTCCGTTGTCTCCGGACTGCCGCCGCACCCCGATAGTGCAGCAAACAGGAGGGCCAGCACAAGAAATAGCGCTGCGTAGCGGGACTTTTTCATTCTTTTATCCTCCAATCAAAAAAGTGGCAGCCGATTTGTCGCAAAAATATTGTACAATATCTGAAATCTATTTGTAAAATACAAAATTCGTGGTACAATGATACCGTTGATGTAATGGTAATGGAAAAAATAACCGGAATTTTCGCGGAGATTCCAGAGGAGGATATGCATGGAGCTTACGCAACTGCAATATTTTCGGATTGTAGCCAACACAGGGAACATGACCCGGGCGGCGCAGCAGCTCCACCTGTCCCAGCCGGCTTTAAGCCGGACCATTGCCCGGCTGGAGGAGGATTTGGGCGTAAAGCTGTTTTCCCGGGCGGGAAACCGGATTACCCTGAGCCATGAGGGGCGGATTTTTCTCTTCCGGGTGGAGCAGTTTCTGGCGGAGCTGGAGGACGGCGTCAAGGAAATCCGGGATATGTCCACAGTCGACCGGGGGCATGTGAGCTTTTCTGCCACCACGCCGGAGCTGCTGGAAGAGTTCATGCTCCAGTATTTTTCCGCCTTTCCGGAGGTGCAGGTATTCTTCCGGCTTGCTACTGCCGAGGGCGCTGCCACAGAGCTGGAGGAGCGGATTATTGACTTTGCTGTTCTGGAGCAGCAGCCGGCGTCGCCCCGGCTCCAATGGCGGCCGCTTCTGTCTGAGCCCTATCTGCTCCTGGCGGCGAAGGATGGGCCCCTGGCGGGACGGACAAAGGTAGATTTGACAGAGCTGGAGAAGGCGCGGTTTATTTTTACCAATGCCTCCACGCCGCCGGGGGTCTATGGGGATACGGTGACCCAGTTTTGCCGCCTGGCGGGGTTTGACCCGGTGGTGTCCTTCAAGGGGATGTCCACAGATATTGTCTACCCCTTTGTGGCCATGCGGCGGGGTGTGATGCTGGTGCCGGCCTCCACTTGGGTATGCAGCCAGAATCCCGCGCTGATTCAGGCAAAAGGGGACATTATTGCCCTGCAGATTACCTATCCGGTGTGCCGTCGGGAAATTGGCGCCTCCACCCTGCGGGGAAGCTATCTCTCCAAGGCTTCTCAGGCGGTGCTGGATGCCCTGACAGAATTTTATAAGGAAGTGGGCAGAACGCTGGCAGAAATGGGTTTGGAATAGGCTGAATTATTACATAAAAGCTATAGTACACTATATAATTATGCATTTTACAGCATCCTTGTTTCCAGGTATAATGGAGCTGCAAATGATTTGTCGCAAAATCATGCAGAAAAGGGCGCCGGTGAGCTTTAAGCGCTCCCGGCGCCTTTTTTGCAACACCTCGGACGGAAGCAAGGAGGAAAGAAAATGGCTACATTGGAACAGCAGGTACAAAAACTGCTGGGCATCAACGCGGTGCAAAATCTCATGTCCAAGTTTCAATATTACTACACAGTAGGAGACTTTGAAAAAATCAAGTGCATGTTTTATCCGGGCGCGGACACGGTCTGCGAGCTGCCCAATGGGCGTTTCATCGGGATTGAGCAGATTCGGGCCCAGGCCTTTGGGCCGCCGGGGCCGCCCCCG
>CAZRNK010000475.1:0-1745 GCA_964601435.1 uncultured Oscillospiraceae bacterium
TTGGAAGCAGGCGGCATTGTGCTCAATGTCCTTTTTGGTGAGCATCTGGCGCATATCTGTCCGGCCAGAGGGGTCCCCAATCATAGTGGTGCCGCCGCCAATGAGGGCAATGGGCTTGTTCCCGGCCATCTGCAGCCGCTTCATCAGGCACAGCGCCATAAAATGGCCCACATGGAGGCTGTCCGCAGTGCAGTCAAAGCCAATATAAAACGTGGCCTTCCCCTGGTTAATCATCTCCGAAATGGCTTCCTCGTTGGTCACCTGGGCAATCAGTCCCCGGGCCACCAATTCCTCGTACAACGTCATCGCGCTTCCTCCTTGTATTTTTCACAATATAGTTTACATAATTTATTATTATCTAGATTATGTACTTTTAATTTGCGGTTCCTCCGGTGCGGGCCGGCGGGCGCGGAGCACATTATAGAGCAGCACTGCCCCCACAACCACCACTGCACCCAAAAGGGACAGGGTTCCCACAGTCTCATGGTAAAAAAACGCCACCAGAATGGGATTCAAAACCGGCTCAATGCCGGAGACCAGGGCCGCCGTCACCGCCGGCGTGGTCTTCAGCCCGATGCACATGAGAATATAGGCAAGGCCCACCTGGAAGGCGCCCAGGATGACAAGGCTGGTCAGCGCCACAGCAGAAAACTCCGTCTCCTGCAGCAGGGCGGGCAGCCCCACAATCACACTGGTCACATCCCCCCAAAACACGGAGGAGATGGGGTCGGAATCGGGCATATCGTTTAAAAGAAAAACCCCCGCGTAGCTCAGGCCCGACAGCAGCGCCAGCACATTGCCCAGCATCCCGCCTGCCTCCAGGCTGTCCACAAAAAAGCAGACCACCCCCAGCAGCACCACGGCGCAGGCAGCCAAATCCAGGCGCAAGGGCCGCTTTTTCCAGAATATCATGGAGAGCAATATGACAAAAATGGGCGCCGTAAACTGCAAAACGATGGCATTGGCCGCCGTGGTCATCTTGTTGGCCAGGGTAAAGAGGACGTTCGTCCCGCAGACGCTGGCCGCCCCCAGGGCAACCCATTTATTCAGGCGGGGCCGGTGCCCTGTCAGGAGGAGATAGCCCCCCACCACAAGTAACGCCACAATATTCCGCCCGGCATTGATGGACAGGCCGTTCCAGGGAATCACCTTGATGCACAGCCCGCCGATGCTGTAGAGCACCGCAGCAAAAAACACGCAGAGCGTACCCTTGTGCCGGGCCAGCCCCTGTCCCCTTTTCACAGTGTCCATACAACATGCGCCTCTTTCCTGAAAATCAAAAAGCCCTCTGTCCCAATTTGGGGCAGAGGGCGTCTTTTGTAAACGCGGTACCACCTCTGTTTGCCGCCCGCCTCACGGCAGGGGCCTCAGGAAGTTCTCCACAAACTCCGGCGCTGTAACCGGGCGCACCCGTCCTCCCCTACTGAAACCGCAGTCCGTTCCGGGAGGCTGCTCCGGGCTGTATTCCCGCCTCCAGGCGCTCCGCCCCTTTCACCAAGCCGGGGCCTCTCTGAGCAGCGCGCAGGAGGGGTACTTGTGCCCTTCACCGCATGCATGGGAGATTATACAGGCTTCCAGCCCCTTTGTCAAGAGGGACGACTACATACCTGAGAGTGTGTTTGAACTTTCCCTGCTCAATCCAGAGAAACGATCTCGTAGTCCCGGCTGCCCAGGCCCAACTGAGCGGCGGCCTCCACCGTGTGAATCCCATGCCGGGAGTTCATCCGCTCAATCAGTGCCGCTTT
>CAZRNK010000476.1:0-1732 GCA_964601435.1 uncultured Oscillospiraceae bacterium
AAACATGGATTTACCTCCTTCAGGCTCAATCTATGTTTTATTATACTGTCTATGGTGCAGAAAGTCAAAAAACAAAGTATGAATTTCTACATGGATTTTTGTTTTACAGTTTTTCTTGTTTTTCCCGTTGCAGGGACAAAAAACGCAGCATGGGGCAGCAAGCGCCACTCCACACTGCGTCTTTTCCTAAAAAGAGATGGAGGTTGGTAAGATAGGATTTAGGCTTCTTTCAGGAATTTCTCCAGCCGGTCCAGGCCCTCCCGGATATTTTCCATAGAAGCGGCATAAGTCCAGCGGACAAAGTTGGGCGCGCCGAAGCCTGAACAGGGCACAACGGCCACAAGCCCTTTCTCCAGGAAAGCCATAGCGAAATCATCACCATTTTGAATCAGGCGGCCTCCCAGGGTTTTGCCCAGGAGTTTTTCAATGTTCATCATGATGTAAAAAGCGCCCTGAGGACGAATACAGCTGACACCCTCAATGGTGTTCATGCGCTCCACAATATAGTTGCGCCGCACCTCAAAGACCTTTCGCATAGCCTCAATGCCGTCCTGAGGACCGCTCAGCGCCTCCACTGCCCCCCACTGGTTCATGGTGCCGGGGGCGCCGGTAGAGTGGCTGAGGAAATTGCTCATGACTTTTGCAATCTGGGCATTTGCAGCGGCATAGCCAATCCGCCAGCCGGTCATGGCATAGGACTTGGACACGCCGTTAATCAAAATTGTGCGCTCCTTGGCATCCTCGCTCAGAGAGGCGAAGCTGACAAATTCCTGATTGTCATAGACAAGCCCGTAGTAGATTTCGTCGGCAATGACGTAGAGGTCGTGGGCCTTGCAGACCTCCGCCAGGGCCTCCAGCTCCTGCTGGTTATAGAGCATGCCTGTTGGGTTGGAGGGATTATTCAGCATAAACGCCTTGGTTTTATCTGTAATAGCTGCCTCCAGCTGTGCGGCAGTAATTTTAAAATCCTGGGCCTCTTCTGCTGTAACGATGACGGGCACTGCCCCGACCATCTTGACCATCTCATAATAGCTGACCCAGAAAGGCGCGGGAATAATCACTTCATCCCCCGGATTGACCAGGGCAGCCAGGGCAATGTACACATTGTGCTTGGCGCCGCTGGCAACAACAATTTGGGTATAGTCATAGTCCAGGCCGCAGTCTGTTTTCAGCCGCTGCGCGGCTGCTTTTCGCAGGGGAACAATGCCGGCTGCAGGGGTATACTTCGTCTGCCCCTCCTGAATAGCCTTGATTGCGGCTTCCTTTATGTTATCCGGCGTGTCAAAATCCGGCTCGCCGGTCCCAAAACCCACCACGTCCAGACCGTCGGCCTTCATCTGCTTGGCCAGGGAGTCTACAGCCAGTGTTGTGGACGCCTGCACAGCGCTGGCAATGCGCGAAATCTCTTTCATACCTCGACACCTCATTTGCTTGATTTGCCTTCAATTATAGTCTATTTCCTATATAGATGCAAGGCCAAACGGGAAAAAACGAAAAAATTCTGCAAATTCACAAATTGAAATATGCAAAATGGGGCGGGTTTTGACCCCGCCCACAGAAATATGCCTGTTTGGATTAGAGAATGATGCAGATTAGGCCGCCGCTGCCCTCATTGATAATCCGCTGCAGCGTCTCCTGAAGCTTGCCCTGGGCGTCCAGAGGCATCTTCTGGATTTTTGCCATCAGCCCTTCCTCCGCAATGTCATAGAGAGATTTGCCAAAAATATTGGAC
>CAZRNK010000477.1:0-1717 GCA_964601435.1 uncultured Oscillospiraceae bacterium
AGCTTATCACCGTTGGGCCAAAAAGTCCATAGTATAGAGCGAAATCATTTTGCGCAAAAGGATGTGGAGCATATGAAATTTGCTGTGCTGGGCGGCGATATGCGCATCGCCCAGATGTGTGCCCAGCTCGCCCGGGACGGGCAGGAGGTATGTGCCTTTGCCCTGGAGCGGGGCGGCCTGGACGCCGGCGTCCGGCAGTGCAGCGCCCTGACAGAGGCCTGCCAGGGGGCGGACTGCGTTGTGCTGCCGCTGCCCGCCGCCGGGCAGCGGGGCTATCTCAACACCCCCCTTGTCCACCGGGGAGTACAGCCTCCGGGAGGTCTTTGACGCCCTGGAGCCGGGACAGCTGCTCTGCGCCGGCCGGGCGGATGAGGCCCTCCGGACCCTGGCCCGGGAGCGGGGCGTGACCTTGGTGGACTATTTCCAGCGGGAGGAGCTGGCCGTGGCCAACGCGGTGGCCACAGCGGAGGGGGCCATGGGTATTTTAATGCAGGAGACGGCCATCACCCTCTGGGAGAGCCGGATTCTGGTAATCGGCTTTGGCCGGATTGGCAAGCTCCTGGCCCACCGGCTGAAGGCCCTGGGGGCAGATGTCACCGTCTCCTCCCGGAGCCGGGCGGACGCCGCCTGGTGCCAGGCCTATGGCTATGGCGTCCTGGACACCCGGCGGCTGGAGGGCCATCTGCGCCGCTTCGACGCCGTTGTGAATACGGTGCCCGCCCTGGTGCTGGACGCCGGGCGCCTGGCGGAGCTGCGCGGAGACGCGGTGTGCATGGATTTGGCCTCCCGGCCGGGGGGCATGGACTTTGCCGCCGCCTCCCGGCTGGGGGTGCGGGCCATCTGGGCCCTGAGCCTGCCGGGGGAGGTGGCGCCGGTGACCGCGGGAAAGATTATCCGGGACACCATCTATCATATTTTAGAGGAGAGAGATTGTGGAAGCGAAGCTTAAAGCCGGATTTGCCATGACCGGCTCTTACTGTACATACGCCAAAGTCATGGAGGCCGCCCGGCGTCTCAGCCAACTCTATGATTTGACGCCCATTTTGTCCGAAAACGCCGGCAGCACCGACACCCGGTTCGGGGCCGCGGCGGACTTCCGGACGGCGCTGGAGACGTATACGGGCAAGGACATCATCGATACCATCGCCGCAGCGGAGCCCATCGGCCCCAAAAAGCTGCTGGATGTTCTGATTATTGCCCCCTGCACCGGGAATACCCTAGCCAAGCTGGCCGCCGGCATTACCGACAGCAGCGTCACCATGGCCGCCAAGGCCCATCTGCGCAATGGCCGGCCCGTGGTGGTGGCGGTGTCCACCAACGACGCCCTCAGCGGCAACGCCCAGAATATCGGCGCGCTATTAGGACGAAAAAATTTCTATTTTGTTCCCTTTTATCAGGACGACCCGGAGAAAAAGCCCACCTCCCTGGTGGCGGACTTTGACAAAATCGAGGAGACTGTCTCCGCCGCCCTGGAGGGCCGGCAAATTCAGCCGCTGCTGCTGGTGAAATAGCGCCTTTTTCAAAAGGCTTCAAAAAATTTTCCGCCTGCGGGCGGGACGAAGGCGGTACTTTTTTGCTCCTGTAAGAGCAGGTTCCAAAAGAATATTCCACCCATTTCTTTCACTAGCGAAAGAAATGGGTGGAGTCCAAAGAAACGCTGCCGCGTCAGAATGACAGCTTATCGCTCCGCCACCGCCGAATGGCGATGTCTGCGCCG
>CAZRNK010000478.1:0-1714 GCA_964601435.1 uncultured Oscillospiraceae bacterium
GTCAAGAAAAAGTGCACGCCAGGCAACAGTTCAGACACCCCTCCCGGATGGGTCCCAAGCGCATGTGTGTCTGATCCTTTCCGGAGGGGGTGTCTGAACTGATATGTAATGACTTTTGTCAAGATAAATCAGGTTCCCGACAAACTTTTTTGTTTTTTTAGCTGGAGAGTCCCTAAAAGGACTCCAGACGTATCCGTCCCCGGCATTGGCTATTCTGATATTCGTGGATTCGGATTGCTCCTTACCGACAGGTCAATGATCCGCCGTGGGACCTACCCTCTGTTAGCGTGGTTCACAGGAAATCCTGTGCCGACATAGTTCAGTCGTAGATGGCCCAAACCTTGAATGTTGCTGAAGCCCTTTCAGAGCCTCTCCAGTTCGCAGTTGCTGCGCGCTGTAAGCAGCACTTTTCTGCTTACAGCTCTTGATTCCTTCCCATCACAGCGCCTTGGGGATGTCAAGGCTGCGCAGCACCGCCCACGGGCGGCCTGGCCTGGATGTCCCCATGGCACTGTGATACTCCCCGGGCTACTGCATATTCCCTGTCACCATTCCCCAGATGAAACATGCAAGCTCCCTCGCAACCGCTGTTTTGGCTACATGCCCCCTCTTCCCCTTACCCAGGACCAAGTGGCAGTACCTTCGTCTCAGACGCAGATTTGCTTTGTCTGCACAGGCGATGATTTCAGGCGGGTTGCCGTATTGGCGCCCTTTCAGCTCTTTCGATTTTTGCCCTGCCTTCCCCCTCGCGTAACTCTGCGCAGCCTCTACCAGCAACATGCGGACATGGCGGTTCCCTGCTTTGGTGATCCCAAGCCGCTTCTGGCCCTCGCCGCTGGAATCCTCCCCCGGGATCAGCCCCAGGTAGGCGGCGAACTGCCGGGCATTGGCGAAGCGTTTGAAATCGCCTGCTTCCACCAGTACGGAAAGCGCGGTCTGGGTTTTAATGCCTGGCAAACAGGACAGGCGCCGCACCTTTTCCTGGTATTCCGGCTCCGCCGCGATTTCCTCGATACGCTGGTCAAGGCGCTCCACCTTATCGGTCAGATCGTCGTAGGTGGAGAGGTATCCCGCCAGGATTTCCTGGCAGATCCCTTCTGGCTTCAAGGCCCGCAGCCACTTAAGATGTGCCTGGGCCCAATTACTTTTCGTTTCTTCATACCGATAATTGTGGCGCAGGCAGAAGGAAAGGATCCGCTGCTTCACTTTCTTTAACGCAATCTTGTGGTCCTGCCGCATCCGGATGTACTCTTTGACCTGCTCGTCCTGTTCCGTAGGGATATGCACCGGGCTGTAGTCATGGTGGGCCAGGCACCGCGCGATCAATGCGGCATCCCGTTTATCGGTTTTTACTCTCTTCCCGCTTGGTTTGTGCATGGTGGCCGGGGCAGGGATAACACACTTCACGTTATGGCTGGTGAGCTGGCGGTATAACGTAAAGCCAAGGCAGCCAGCTTCATACCCGCATATAAATACAGCGTCCTCCCCATAGTGGAAACGCATGGCTTCCATTTGTATGCGGTAATCCCTATTATCTTTATTGATTCCAATCTATAGTATACAGGTAAATCCACGTTCCTACAAATTGGAGGTCATTACATATTGTCTGTTACGAATCGCTACTGGGCAGCAACCAAAATAATCGAAAAAAGGATTGCACGATAAAAAGGGGAGTGCTATACTTATTGGGTTTTAATAAAGGTATAGAGATACA
>CAZRNK010000479.1:0-1707 GCA_964601435.1 uncultured Oscillospiraceae bacterium
GCTCTGCCATAAACAAAACTCCTTCTACTTTTATACCAGCATCTTTGCCTTTATATATTGCCAAAAAGACATTATAGCAAAGGAAATTGCCTTTGTCCAGAATCTTTCCCCTTTCCGTTTTCGGAAACTGCTGCCTGTATGGCAGCGACATATCAGCAGGCAAATCAGCACATCTTCTCATGCCGGCATTCAGCTGAAATCCCCCTGTGTATACCACAGGGGGATGAAAACGAATGCAGGATTTTTCAGGCCCGCGCTCTCCCGCGCGGAAGGCGGGGCGGCTTTTCCGCCGCCTACTCCGTAAAGTGGACGTGGTTATTGATGTGGTCCTGGCAGAAGCAGTGATAGCCTGCGCAGCGGGAGCAGTAGCGGAACTCCAGCTCCGGGTTTGTCACATCCGTCCGTCCGCACACGGCGCACTTGCGGGTATAGGGCTTACCCGCCTGCTCCCGGTGAATCCGCCGGGCCTCCCGCTTGAAATTGACCGTGTTCCGGCTCCGCCGGCGAAGATAGGGCCGGATATAATCCCAGAGGGTGCCGCCGCAGAAAAGCAGATAGTTCAGCACTGCCACAATGGGCAGCAGGTTGATGGGGAAGGGATTGCGGACCACGGCAATGAGGAACACCGCTGCGTCCAGCAGCGCCAGCCACTTGATTTTAATGGGAATGAAGAAAAAGAGGAGCACCCGGGCGTCCGGAAACAGCGTGGCGAAGGCAAAGAACATGGAGAGGTTGATATAGGACGCCGTCATGTAGTAGCCCACGCCCATGGTAAAGTAGATAATGAAGCTGTAGATTACCGTCAGCAGCATGCCCATGAGGTAATAGATGGTAAAGCGCCCCGGGCCCCACTGCCGCTCCAACGAGGAGCCGATGAAATAGTAAAAGTACAGGGAAATGAGCAGCATAATCCCCGAGTTCTCCGGCACCAGGACAAAGGTGACAATCCGCCAGACCTGTCCCCGCAGGATGGCCGCCGGGTTCAGGGCCAGGAGGGAGATGAGCGTACCGGTGGTGTCCATGGCGGAGAAAAGCCACACAATGGCGTTGCCGATTACGATAAACAGCATCAGGTTGGGGATGCCGAAACGGGGGTGCTTATAGCAGAAGCGGTCTATGCTCCGCATCAGTTTTTTCAAAGAATACGCCTCCCAAAACAAACCCGGAGCACGCTACGCCTCCCGGCGCGCTGCAAAAAGCCCCGGCAATTTGGTTTATTGTGCCGCAGGCGCAAAGCGCCCTGTGGTATATTGGCATCGTCCGCAGTCTAGGCCAAAGGCCGGGAGCGGATTGCGCCATCACTACGGTATAATCACTGCCTTTTGGTCATTATACCCTGTCCCCTGGAAAAAGTCCATAAATAAACTGTAAATACTGGAAATACTGGCTTTGTCCCGCTTCAGGCCGCGCCCGGGGGCAAAATTTCGACACAAATCTGATTTTTTCCTGAAGATATGCAGAAAACCAGATTTTTTTCTTTCCGTTTACCGGGATTTATGCTATAGTATTTTATGTATGACAAAAAAGAATTGTGAGGAATGGATATGCACAACAACGCCCACAACCGGGTATTCACCTCCGAGTCCGTTACGGAGGGGCATCCCGATAAAATTTGCGACCAGATTTCCGATGCGGTGCTGGACGCAATCTTGGCCAAAGACCCTATGGCCCGGGTGGCCTGCGAGACCATCTGCACAACCGGCATGG
>CAZRNK010000480.1:0-1706 GCA_964601435.1 uncultured Oscillospiraceae bacterium
TGCTCATGCCCATGCCCCCTTTCCAAAATGAATGGGATGCCCGTCGGGCCCATAGCTGTTGCTGGAATCATAGGTATAGTACGGCTCCGGCATGGGCGGATACATATCCCCCCAGCCAAAGGTATTATCATGGGCGCTAAATGCCCATGTCGGATTGCCAAACTCCACGCGGACAGGATCCTCCTCCGGTTTCAGATATACGGGAATTTCCTCCATGGGCTTGCCTGGCGGCAGGAAAATATCATTCCCCTGGAAGAGATGCCAGATTTTCCAGCCACCAGCCTCTTTGATAAAATCCACTGCAGTCTGTCCGGCCAGAATCATGGCCTCCCCGGTCCCATCGGGCGCGCCGTTTGTATATTCCGCCATCTCATACCACATTCCCCTGGCAGTTTTGCCATCTCCTGCAAGGCGCACAAGAGGCGTCGAAAGAGTGTGCATCCGGGAGCATCCATAGCCTGCCTCTATTGCCGTACCCGCAGGCAGGGCATCCACATAGGTTTGCCGGACTGCTTCCCGGTCTTTTTCATGCTTGACGACATAGTAGTCCTCAATTTCTTCCATGCCAATATAGTACCCCCAGTTACTTCCATAGGAGGCAGTACGGCGGTTGTCCGTCTCCTGCACCCACAGCGCCGTCAATTCCTCCCGGCGCTGCTCATTGGACAAGTAATACGCCCGGCGGCACATAAGCTGCTTGATTGTTTCCACATCCCAGAGACGGACGAGCTGCTCTTCTTCTGTATACTTTAATTTACGCATAATATCCCTCCTGGCGGGCCGTAGCTAAAGGTTTCGGCAAAGGTGTCATAGGGCTCCGGGGGCTCCGGGGTTGGAGAGAAATGACGCCGGGTATGATACAGTTCCCGGAGGCAAGTTTTGATATTGGGCTCAGGATAGTGAAAGGACTTCATCTCCGCGAATTCCGGAACTTCCTCAAACTGCATTGGCTCCCCCACCCAGCTCTGTCCGCATGGGCTGTCAATCTCTTTGAGGTAGAGCATGTGCCAGATCTTCCAACTGTCATCCTCCCGTACAAAGTCCACGGCAAAGACAGCCACTCCCAATAGGAAATCGGTCCCTGCGCAGTAAGGTCATTGTACGAACCACGGCTGCACCAGATTCCTTTGGCCGTCTCCCGGTCAGAGGCAATCTCCACCACACCGGTGTCCAACGGCTTATAGTCCAAAATGCCGACACCATACACTTCTTCGTCTGTTTTTTCCCCCAGCTTGTCCGGGTAAGCGGCCTTTATCAGGCGGCTCCGAAGCAGGTTTGCCTGATGAATGCCTTCATAATAGCCCTCTATGGCCTGCTGTCCATAAAAATAGCCAGTGTTGACCCCCAGGGAGACATCCTCCCGCCTGCTCCAAAAGGAATCGTATAGCGCACGCTCTCTTTTAATGAGGTAATGGGCGGTATATTTCCCCATGGTATTGATGATTTCCCGCCTGTCCTCCCAGCGCGTAAGGAGTTGTTCAGAAGAGAAATTTTTCATGCTATACCTCCGTTTCTGTATGGGATTTTCTTTGGATTCAGCATAGCGGAGAAAAAGTCCGCCGGTCAATGGCCAGAAAACGCGATTGCCGACAGATTCATTTTTTGTCCGAAAAATCAGAAATTGCCCCTCGAAGGCAGAAAATGTCTCATTGGGTGGACGGTTGTGTTTCACCCCCCAAATGCGGTATAATATTGCAGAAATATAG
>CAZRNK010000481.1:0-1701 GCA_964601435.1 uncultured Oscillospiraceae bacterium
CGGCAATGAAGAAGTCCCGGCAGCCCTCGCCGATGGCGTCGCGGAGGATGGTCTCCACGGGGATGCCGTTGAAGCGCTCAAAGGGCTCCGGCGTCCGCGGCGGGGCGTCCGGGTCCTCCGGCGGCTTCGGCATGGGGGGCATTTTTTTCTGCTCCTCCTCGAAGGCCCGAAGGAAGGTCTCGTCCAGAATCATCAGGCCCCAGCCGGAGGGCTGGGCGTGGACCGCGTTGCCCGCCCAGGCGGGATTTACCAGCAAATCCTCCCGCATGAACCGCTCGCCCTTGGCGTTGACCATCAGGTTGAACTGCCGCATGGCCGCCAGGGCGGGGGCAGTGCCCATGGGTCCGCCATAGCCCTTGGTCAGGCCCACATAGGTGTCCATCATCCGGGGGCCGCGGCGGCCGCCGGCGGCCCAAACCATCCGCAGGCCGTCCCCATTGGTTTCGGGCATCTCAAAGGTATAGAAGATGTCCACGTCCTTGGTGTAGCCCATCTCCTGAACCATGGCATTGTCCCCGGCAAAGCCGCCGGCCGCCACCAGAACGGCAGGCGCCTCCACGGAGAATGCCTCCCCCTGGGCGTCCGTGCCCTCCGCCCCAATGATGCGGCCATCCTTCAGGCGCAGCCGCTCCACCGGGGCACGCAGGTACAGTTCCACGCCCAGGCGCTCCGCCTCTTTCCAGAGCACGTCGGTGATTTTCGGCCCGGCAAAATCCAGGGTATGGACCGTGGCCTTGGCGCCGGGGTAATAGCGCATAATGCCGCCGAAGCGCACCCCCATCTCCTGGAGGCAGTCGATGGTGTCCGCCGAGAGGTTTATATAGGCCGAGACCAGGGCGGCAGGCGTTTTCCACCCCGCATGCTCCATCATAAAATTGAAGGCCTCCGTCCGGGTGACGTTCTCCCCCTCCGCCTTCTGGAGGCGGCTCTCCACAGCGAAGGGGCCCATGCCCCCCTCCCGGATGCCGCCCACTTTTCCGGCCTTCTCAAAAAGGGCCACCTGGAGGCCGCCCCGGGCGGCCTCCACCGCCGCGGCCAGCCCCGCCGGCCCCGCGCCGACAACAGCAAAATCGCATGTAATTTTCTGCATAAAAACTCCTTTCCCCGGCATTTCCGGCACTGTCCGGAAATGCGCTTCTTGACGCGTTTTCCTTCCTAATTTATAATCAATCTATAGAATTTTCTAAACGGAGGTGCATGCGGCGTGAAATCTGCAGCACAGAATCAGGGCCCGGACCGCCTGCTGCGCCAGGAGCTGCGCAGCCTCACCTGGACGCTTCGGGAGGCGGAGCGGGATTTGTTTCTTATTACCCTCCTCCATGGCTGCACCAACAGCCGGGAGGCGCGGGCAGAGTCTGACCGCCTGGGCATCAACCTGCGCGGCAGCTGGTTTTCTGTCATCTCTCTGACGATAGAGAAAGTCGATGATTCCATCTTCTCTCCCCAGGATGCCAGCCCCGGCAACCTGACGCAGCAGGCCGGTTTCTTCATCCGCAACATTGCGGAAGAGCTGGCCGAAAAATATGGTTTCCGCGCCCTGTTGGGCCGGTTTGCCGGGAACTTTTTTCTCCTGGTCAGCTGTGAGGAGGTGGACGAGACGGACAAGGAGTCCGACTATCTCCTTCGCCCCTACATACAGGCGCTGCTGCGCGCCTGTCAAAGCGCCTGCGGCGTCCGGCTGTCGGCCATTATCACGCCCTT
>CAZRNK010000482.1:0-1696 GCA_964601435.1 uncultured Oscillospiraceae bacterium
TATCCATACGGAGGACGCAGCTTTCATCCTCTTTGAGAACACCAGCGGAATCCCGGGAACGCTCACAGTCTCCCAGGTGTCCGCCGGGTGCAAAAACGCCATGGAAATCACCATCGACGGCGCCCATGCTTCCCTGACCTGGGCGCAGGAGAATCCGGACAAGTTCATAATTGGCACCAGAGACGGGGGTAAAACCATATTTTACGGAGCGGCCGGCGCGCTTCACGGCGACGCCAATGCCTATACCTCCCTGCCCGCTGGCCACGCTGTGGGCTGGGCAGACGGCCTGAAAAACAGCGTGGCGGCATTCTATGACGCCATTCGCGGCGTTGATCCCGCCCGGCATGCCACCTTCCGGGACGGCCACCACGTCACAGAGATTGTGGCAGCATGCCTGGAGAGCAGCCGCCTTGACCGCTGGGTTCAGGTGGGGACGGCCGAAGCTGGATAAAAATCAGAAAAATCATCCTGCGCCGGCACATCGACGCAGGGGAAAGGACGAAGCAAATATGAAGCTGAGTGTACTGACTGTGCCCCTGGCGGGGCGCAGCCTGGAAGACAGCCTCCGCTATCTCCGCGGCCTGGGGGTAGAGGCGGTGGAGCTGGGGACCGGCGGCGTAACGAACGATGCCCACTGCAAGGCGGAACTTCTGCTTCGGGATAGGGAGAAGCGCCGGGCGATGCTGGATTTGCTGGACAAATACGGTATGGAAATTTCCGCCCTGAGCTGCCACGGAAACCCCGTACACCCCAACCGGGCCCAGGCGGAGGCCGACCATCTGGCCTTCGTACGCACCGTGGAGCTGGCCGGAGAGCTTGGTGTCCAGACCGTAGTGACATTTTCCGGCTGTCCGGGGGACTGCGATGCAGCAGAGCACCCCAACTGGGTCACCTGCCCTTGGCCCCAGGAATATTTGGACATCCTCCGCTATCAGTGGGAAGAAAAGCTGATTCCCTATTGGCAGAAGGCAGCCGGTATCGCCCGGCAGGGCGGTGTCCGGGTGGCCATCGAGATGCACCCGGGCTTCTGCGTCTACAACAGCGAAACGCTGCTCCGCCTGCGGGAGGCCGCAGGCAAAGAGATTGGGGCAAATGTAGACCCCAGCCATCTGTTCTGGCAGGGGATAGATCCGGCGGCAGCTATCCGGGAGCTGGGCGATGCAATCTATTTCTTCCACGCAAAAGACTGCCGGATTGACGCGGCGTGCACAGCCCGGCATGGCGTGCTGGATACCAAGCATTACAGCCGGGTGGGGGAACGCAGCTGGAGCTTCCGGACCGTGGGGTACGGCCACGGCCGGGAGACCTGGTGCAACATTCTCTCCTCCCTCCGCCTTGCAGGCTATGATGGTTTTGTCAGCATCGAGCACGAGGACAGCCTTTTATCCATAACCGACGGCCTGGAAAAAGCTGTAGCTTTTATGCGGGAAATTCTTCCCCGGGAACCGGCAGGGGCGCTGTGGTGGGCGTAAAAGCCGCGCCCAACAGCCGCTGCCGGCACCCCTGAGAGAACTGCGGCCGGGCATTTTCGCCCTTGAAAATGTCCGGCGGCAAAGCCCGGGCAAGAAGTCCCTGATGGGTCTTTTTTAACAAGCTGGGCGCCCCTCTCCCTGCTTCCGCAGGGAGAGGGGCGCCCTTATTTTTTCGCTGGCAAAAGCTATTATTTCTTCTGTACGTACTTCAGGCAGTCCAGCAT
>CAZRNK010000483.1:0-1695 GCA_964601435.1 uncultured Oscillospiraceae bacterium
TTCCATGGTCTTTTCCGCGTTTTTCATGTTTTCCAAGCACTCCTTATTGAAATGAAAATTCTAAATAAGCCATTTCCGCACAATGGGAATCCGGCGCAGGATTTCATATACCATCCAGCTGCACAGCAGCAAGATGAGTGCCATCCCGGGGATGGTGAATACAGAGAGGATTGTATTGTTATAGCCCAGGGCAAACAGAACTTTTTGAAATGCTACATGGGCCAAATAGATACAAAAGCTGGCTTGGGCAAGCCGGCCCATAAAGGCAGCAAGGTGACTGTCCCACCGGGGAACTGTGAGCGCGAGTCCCATAATCCCGAAAGCCATGAGCGCCGGTCCGGGGGACATTCCCTCCTGAAACAGGCCGGAAAAGCGCCCGCTGAGGAGGGAGGCGAGGGCCGTACCGCCAAAGCAAATGGAGAAACCCAGCACCAGAGCCAGGGCAAACCACCGACGGTGGATTGTACTGCCGTATTGCCGCAGATAGTGGCCCAAAATGCAGTAGCCAATAGCAGAATAGGCCTGGTTCATGGTGTAATACTGGCCGACAGCATAGATGAGTGAAAAAGGTTTAAATTGCCCCAGTAAGGGGAGGGCAATGCCTGTGACGGCCCAAAAGAGAAGGGCATATTCTTCTTCCCGGCGGGTAGCGCGGCGCAAAAACGTGCGCGCTACAGGCAAGAAGCAATAGACCAAAATGAGAATATGCAGATAATAAAAATGAAACTCGTGCCGGAAGAGGACAGTCTCCTTCAACGCAGCCAGAAGGCCGGCGGGGCTGAAAAGGTCTCCCGTCTGAAAATGTGCCAAAAGCTGATACCCGAAGGCCCAGATAAACATAGCGACAAGAATTCGCAGCAGGTTATGGCCAAATAGACGCCGGAGGGGAATATCCCGCCCCAGGAGCAGGGCGCCGCTGCACAGGAAGAAAAGCGGCACTGCCGGCCGGGCTACAAAGGCCCAGAAAAGCCCAGTCCACCAGCTTGCGTGGTCCATGGGAAGAAATAAGCTGGCACTGGAGGCATGGATAATCAAGACCATAAAAATCGCTAGGGCACGCACCGCGTCCAGCGCCGGATCGCGGTTGGATGGCCGGTTTGCGGACTGCTCCATAAAATCCTCCCAAACGATAGTTGAAAAAAACGCCCTGAGCCATTGGCTCAGGGCGAACAGATTTGTCCGTGGTTCCACCTGAATTCGCGCAGTGCCCTGCGCGCACTTCCTGCCGGATAACGGCGGCACCGGCCCGCCATTTCCGGCGGGCAGCTCCAAGGGGCCTTCGCATCCCGCCGGCGGAGGAGCTTGCACCAGACGCTCCCTCTCTTTGCCGCGCGGACGGGGCTACTTGTCCTTGTCAACGCTCTTTGAAATTATGCCCGATTACTGTATCATTTTTCCCCGCAGATGTCAAGCACAAGCCCGATTTCTTTTCTTGGCGCTCAAGAAAAGGACTCAAAAGAAAGTTTTCTTTATGGAAGAGACGAGGGCGGCACTTTTCTTGCAGGAGCAAGAAAAGTACCGCCTTCGTTTCTTTCGCTGGTGAAAGAAAAGTATCAACTTCCCCCCTGCCTGTGGGCTAAAATTATTTTTTCCAGGCGGTAAAATAAACGCCGGCAGCGGTAGCGATAGGCTTGTCAGGTTTGTCCTCCGCCCAGATTCTGGCGGTGGTGTGGGCAAAGTTGCTGCCAAAACTGT
>CAZRNK010000484.1:0-1682 GCA_964601435.1 uncultured Oscillospiraceae bacterium
GCCATTGAGTTCCGCAGCTTTTCCAAAACCGCCGGTTTTACCGGGGTGCGCTGCGCCTATACGGTGGTGCCCAAGGCCATGGTCCGGGAGGGCGTCAGCCTCCGGGATATGTGGAACCGGCGCCAGGGGACCAAGTTCAACGGCGTCTCCTATGTGGTCCAGCGGGCGGCAGAGGCGGTCTATTCCCCCGAGGGAAAGGCCCAGACCCAGGCCACCATCCAGTATTACCTCAATAATGCCCGCATTATCAAGGAGGGGCTGACCCAGGCGGGGCTGACGGTCTATGGCGGCGTCAATGCCCCCTACATCTGGTTCCGGACACCGGACGGCATGGGCTCCTGGGACTTCTTCGACCGGCTGCTGCGGGAGGCCTGTGTGGTTACCACCCCCGGCGCCGGATTTGGCCCCAGCGGGGAGGGATATATCCGCCTGACGGCCTTCGGGGATACGGAGAACACCCGGGAGGCAGTGGCGCGGATTCAGGCCCTGCTCCGGAAGGGCTGAGCGGGCGATATGAAAATCGGCGTATACAACCTCCGTCCGGATGAGCAGGAGTTCTTCGACGCCTTCGGCGCGGCCCATCCCGATTTGGAGATTCTGGCCATCCGAACCGCCCCGAACCGGGAGACGGCGACCCTGGCCGCAGGCTGCCGGGCGGTGAGCATTACCTCCGACTCGCCCATAGACAGAGAAGTGCTGGACGTCTTTCAGGCCCAGGGCGTGGAATTTATCTCCACGCGGACTATCGGCTATGAGCATCTGGATTTGGACTATGCCCGCGCTATCGGCATCCAGTGCGCCAGCATTGACTATTCCCCGGAGAGCGTGGCGGACTATGCCATTATGCTGATGCTGATGGTGACGCGGAATGTCAAGCACATGATGGTCCGCGCTGCGGGGCAGGATTTTGCCCTGACCAAGCTCCGGGGCCGGGAGCTGAAGAACATGACCGTCGGGATTCTGGGCACAGGGCGGATTGGCGCGGCGACGGCGAAGCATGTGGCGGGATTTGGCTGCCGGGTTCTGGCCTGCGGCCATGGGGAAAACCCGGCGCTGAAGGGCATTGCGGATTATGTGGACTTTGACACCCTCCTGGCTGAGAGCGACATTCTCTCCCTCCATATCCCCGGCTCGGCCCGGAACACCCATATTGTAAACCGGGAGACCTTTGCGAAGATGAAGCCCGGTGCGGTGCTTATCAATACGGCCCGGGGTTCCCTGGTGGACAACACTGCCCTGATTGAAGCGCTGGAGAGCGGCCGCATCAGCGGCGCGGGACTGGATGTCTTTGACGGGGACCGGCTGATTTTATACCGGGACCGGAAGGGGCAGATGCTCCGGCACCGGGAGATGGCCATCTTAAATTCCATGCCCAATGTCATTTTGCTCCCCCACATGGCTTTCTGGACGGACCAGGCGGTGAAGGATATGGTGGAGCACTCTATGGAGAGCTGCGCCGCCTTTGCCCACGGCACAGAAATTCCTGGACTGCTGTAAGACTATACCGGAGCAGCCGCTGCATGTGGGGGGACTGTAGATGAAGAGGAGGTGTGCGCTGTGGCGGAGCAAACACGTACGTATGCTTATGGCGAGGTGAAAAAGGGCGGCGACCAGACTGCCCGGATGCTGAAGGTGATTGTAGGGCTGTGCGCCGGCATTTTCCTGGTGGTGCTGATTTCGGC
>CAZRNK010000485.1:0-1673 GCA_964601435.1 uncultured Oscillospiraceae bacterium
GGCTTTTTGACGGCGGCTAATCTAATTCGAGGTGGGCCTTGCCCCCTCGAGCTCCCCCGCTGTATGCGTAAAAAGACCTTGGCGCATATGTTTTTTGACAGTCTCAAAACCGCTCCGGAAATTTCCGGAGCGGTTTTCTTCTTCCTTTTTCCCTTTTTCTCTTTTCTTCCTGCTTCTGCTCTTTTAAAACAGCGTAGCCGGGTCGGTATACGGGCGGTTCTGGGCCTCGGCCACGGCGGCATAGGTCAGCGCGCCCCGATATACGTTGAGCCCCCGGGCCAGAGCCGTATCCCGGCGCATGGCCTCCTCCACGCCCAAATCTGCAATGCGCAGGGCATAGGGCAGCGTGGCGTTGGTCAGGGCATAGGTGGATGTCCGGGGTACCGCCCCCGGCATATTGGCCACGGAATAGTGCACCACGCCGTACTTCACAAAATAGGGGTTTTCATGGGTTGTAATCCGGTCAATGGTGGCGATGGTGCCCCCCTGGTCAATGGCCACGTCAATGAGCACGCTCCCCGGCTTCATGGAGCGGACCATCTCCTCCGTAACCAGCTTCGGCGCGCGGGCGCCGGGGATGAGCACACAGCCCACCACCACGTCCGCCTCGGCCACCGCCCGGGCGATGTTATAGCCGTTGGACATCAGGGTCTGGATGCGGCTGCCAAAAATATCGTCCAGATAGGTCAGGCGGTCAATGGAAATATCCAGGACGCTCACCTGCGCCCCCATCCCCACTGCCATCTTGACAGCATTGGTGCCCACATTGCCGCCGCCCAGGACAACCACCCGGGCACTCTCCACCCCGGGGACGCCGCCCAGGAGCATGCCCCGTCCCTGGCAGGAGGACTCCAGCAGCCGGGCGGCCACCTGAATGGACATGCGCCCTGCCACCTCGCTCATAGGCGCCAGCAGGGGCAGGCCGCCGGAGGCCGTCTGGACCGTCTCATAGGCCACGCCAATCACTTTTTTATCCAGCAGGGCCTGCGTCTGCTCCGGGTCCGGCGCCAGATGCAGGTACGTAAACAGGATTTGCCCCTCCCGCAGCAGCGGGAACTCCGGCGGCAGCGGCTCTTTTACTTTGATAATCATGTCCGCCGCAGCATATACTGCCGGGGCATCGGGCAGGATTTCCGCCCCCGCGGCCTCATATTCCCCGTCTGTAAATCCGCTGCCCAGGCCGGCTCCCTGCTGCATCAGCACACGATGGCCGCGCTCCGCCAGGGCATGGGCCATAGCAGGCGTAACCCCCACCCGGGCCTCCTGGGGTTTGATTTCTGTTGGGCATCCGATAACCATTGTCAATTCCTCCTTGCATTGTCTGTCAATCAAATAGGGAAACTGAAAAATGCCGTCTCTTCCGGATTTTTCTCCAAAAGTAAAATTGTGAATTGTATGACAATCTTAACGGCACTGACAGCGTAACACATCCCCCCAGTGCCGTCAACAGGAATTCCCATAGGTGCAAAAGCTGCACACACAGAATCTTATTTTGCGTAAAACTGGCAATTTGATACCGGGAATATACCCTTTTGCAGACAAAAAACGCCGCCAGAGCGGAAACGGCGGGCATGTCGGTTTCCCTCTTGCGGCGTTCTTTGATTTGTCCCCACGATGGGTGAAAATTTTTTATTTTACCATGCTGGCAATTTCCTCGGCGAAGTTCTCCTGCT
>CAZRNK010000486.1:0-1673 GCA_964601435.1 uncultured Oscillospiraceae bacterium
TGGAGAAATTTGCAGTAATTGGCGCGGGATGCGGCGGGCAGTCCATGGCTGTTGTACTGAAGAATCAAGGCTGTGCCGTCACACTGATGGACAAAGACAAGGCGCTGGTGTCCGCGCTCCAGGCGCTCCCCCAGCTCACGCTGACAGGCAAAATCGAGATGACGGCCAAGCCGGATTTGATTACGGACAGCGCCGCAGCGGCAATTGACGGCGCAGATATTATTATGGTGGTCACCACCGCGGACGGCCACGAACAGGTGGCCCGTGAGATTGCCGCCTCTATCCAGCCGGAGCAGCTGGTTGTGCTCAATCCGGGCATGTTCTGCGGCAGCCTGGCTTTCCAGACAGCTCTGAAGCGCTACGGATGCCCCCATGACATCCTGGTGGCGGAAACCTCCGACTTGATGTTCACCTGCCGGAAAGTAGAGACGGGCACAGTCTTTCACTCTGCACTGAAGAAAAAAATGGCCTTGGCCGCGGTACCCAGCAGTGCTGCAGAGGGTATCGTCCAGCGGCTGAAGCCCTATTTCCCCATTCTGACACCCGCGGAGGATATTCTGCATACGGCGCTGTCTGGAATTTCAGTGGCTCTGCACTGCGTACCCATGCTGATGAATGTCAACCGGATGGATGCCGGGGAATCGTTTGCCTATTATATGGACGGCATTACCCCCAGTGTAGCCCGGGTTGCCGAGGCTGTGGATGCCGAGCGGGTTGCGCTGGCAGCGCGGCTGGGCATCCAGGTGCCCACTGCGATGGAGAGCCTGAAAAACACCTATTCTCTGGAGGGGGATTCCCTCTATGCGGTCATTCAGGCCAACGAGGGCTACGCGGGCATCCAGGCCCCCAGCAGCCTTTCCCACCGCTTCTGTGCGGAAGATACCTTTGGCCTTCTGGTAGGGTTTGCTACCCTGGCCCGGGAACTGGGGCTGGACACACCGGTGATGGATGCAGTGATTACGCTGATTAGCTGTGCCTCTGGCGTCGACTACTGGAAGGAGGGGCGTACAGCAGAGAAAATTGGTTTAAAGGGGATGAGTGTAGAAGAAATTTACCGGGCCATCCAATAAGGAGAAAATAGAATAGCAGGCGCTTTTCTCGCTTATGTGGGAAAAGCGCCTGCTGTTCTATTTCCGGCAGCATTTATTTGGGCAGCTTGCTGACAAGCCAATTGAGAATATCGGCATATACCTCTGCCCGGTTGAGCTCATTGAGCATCTCGTGGCGGCCTTCGTGATAGAGCTTCAGTGTCACGTCTGTCATCCCGGCCTTCAGAAAGGCCTGATACGCCCGAATTACACCTTTTCCCATCTCGCCAACCGGGTCTGCATCCCCGGAAACAAAAAAGATGGGCAAATCTTTCTTCATGCGGACCATGTTCCGGTGTGCAGTAATATATTGAAGACCCTGCATCATCTCCGCAAACAGCCCGGCAGAGGGGATGTAACCGCAGAGGGGGTCGTCGGTATAGGCGTCTACAACTTCTGTGTCCCGGGAAATCCAGTCATTGATGGTTCGAGCCGGGGCAAAAGCATCGTTGTATTTGCCAAAGGCCAAATCATTCAGCCGCTGGCTCTTATAGCCGGGACCATGGCGGTAAATTTCCAGCTGTGCCATAGCAGCTCCAGCCCGGGTCAGTGCCAGGCGTTGATGGCCGGTGCCGCTGAGGATGG
>CAZRNK010000487.1:0-982 GCA_964601435.1 uncultured Oscillospiraceae bacterium
TGGCGAAAAAATCCCTCGCCCTTGGGCACATTTCCTTTTTTCAAACAAGGCCTAAGCGGGAGACCAGAAGATTTTTATTGTGCAGGGCGCTATAGTAACCCTGAACGGCAGCGTGGCCGCGGTAGATGCCGTCGTTCAGGCCGAGGGACACATCATCCCGGTCCCGAGCCCAGAACTGTGCAAATATCTCTGCCTCCCGATTCAGCGCCAGACAGTTGATATATTTGCCCATCAGGTTTTTCAGCGCTCTTCGTTCCTCCCAACGCGAGATCAGCGCTTCTGTTGTAAATCTGCTTCTGTCCAAAATGTCATGCCCCCTTACCTGCTTCTGTAAACGTCGTAGGCCTGCTGATAGAGCTCGACGCAGCGCGCAATGCCCATGGCCTCAATGGGCTCGACAAATTCAGACTGCCACATTTCCATGGAGAGTTCGCCCGATACGAACTTATAAAATGTTTCCTGGATGAAAGTGTAAATATCCGCATATAGATTGGAGAATTCAGCGGAACTTTCGGAGTCGAGGGACATACCGGAGGGGATGACACAGGCGCTGTCGCAGTTTTCAGACCAAATGTCTCTGGCGGATAACTGGTTTGCGCTGTATATGCTGTCCAGCCTGCGGGAATCCGTATAAAAGGGGCCTCTCTGCATGGCGTACAAATCCTGAGCATTTGCAGGGGAGAGCCCGTCCGGGTTATTGGAAATAAGCTCTGTGTAAATGGGGCTGCCCGTTGCATCATAGGTGAAGGATTTGCCCTCAACACCCCAGTTGCAGAGGAAAGCACCCTCCTCGGAATAGAGGTAGTTTATCCACTGGCAGAGCAATGCAATGTCATGGCATTTGGCGGAAATTTGGTAGGACATGGTGTTGATGGAGCTACCGGTAGATGTATGAAAAGTTTGCCCAGGAGTTTTGGCGGCGGGACGCATGGCGACAAAGGAGGCGCCTTCATCCACGTTGTCTGTGCCAAGCTGGTCGATA
>CAZRNK010000487.1:992-1672 GCA_964601435.1 uncultured Oscillospiraceae bacterium
TTGTGCCGATAAAGGCCAGATCCTGAGAAACATAGCCCTTGGCCCACCAGCCAGCAAGCCGGGCGACATAGTTTTGAAATCCCTCTTCAAACATGGAAAATTTTACAGTGTCACCGCTGATTGTAAATGGATACTCATTTGCGTTGGTGTTGAAGCCGCAATAAATGTCCTCTCCAGCCAGCAGGGAATTGTCGCCTATAGCGTCATTACAATAAAAGCCAGATTTGCCCAGCTCTACATGAAATGCTTCAAATACTGCATCCCAGTCCTCATAGGTGACGGGGATGTCCATGCCCACTGCATCCAGCCAATCTTTTCGGATAGCAGGCCCTTGGGTAACAAGTGTACCATCGTAGATTTGCACAATGTTGCCCAGCACGTCGGAGTCCACGTAGGAGTTTTTGTAGGCCTCTTCGTTGCTGTTTAAGTAATACATATAATTGGGCATATATTCCACATAATCAGTGAGGTCGGCAAAGTACCCGTCGGCAACGGCAGCTGCTGTGCCGCCGGGGTACAGGGAGGCGCAGTTGCACAGAAACTCAGGGAGATCATCGGTGGCCAGCATAATTGTAAATTGTTCCCCTGCCGCACCGGGAAATAAGTTGAGACACTCAAAATAGACATTTGTGCGCGCAGCCAACTCAACCATGACGTCTGTGAACTCCAGCCCATCACAG
>CAZRNK010000488.1:0-1663 GCA_964601435.1 uncultured Oscillospiraceae bacterium
TACGACTCCAAGAAGTCCGGCGGCGTCACCATCAGCCACCTGCGCTTCGGCGACAGCCCCATCAAGAGCACCTACTATGTCTCCCAGGCGGACTTCGTCGCCTGCCATAACCCCAGCTACCTGCCCAAGTACAAGATGGTCCAGGATGTGAAGCCCGGCGGCGTGTTCCTCATCAACTGCGCCTATGCCACGGCGGAGGAGCTGGGTGAGCACCTCCCCGCCGACGCCAAGCGCTATATCGCGGAAAACAACGTGAAGGTCTACACCATCGACGCCATCCACATCGCCCGGGAAATCGGCCTGGGGAACAAGACCAACGCCATTTTGCAGAGCGCCTTCTTCAAGCTGGCCAACATCCTGCCCATTGACGACGCGGTGACCTATATGAAAGAGGCCATCCGCACCACCTATGGCCGCAAGGGCGAGCAGATTGTCAACATGAACATCGCCGCCGTGGACGCCGGCCTGGAAAAGCTCAACGCCATTTCCGTCCCCGCGGCCTGGGCCAATGAGAGCGGCGGCTATGTAACGCAGGTCCACGAGAGCCCCCGGGCGGATTTGCAGAAATACGCAACGGAGATTTTGGAGCCCGTCAACGCCATGCGGGGCGACGAGCTGCCCGTCTCCGCCTTCCTGGACACCCAGACCGGCATCCTGCCCGCCGGCACCTCCGCCTGCGAGAAGCGGGGCATCGCTGTGGATGTCCCCCGCTGGATTCCGGAAAACTGCATCCAGTGCAACCAATGTTCCTTCGTCTGCCCCCACGCGGTCATCCGTCCCTTTGTCTACAATGAAGAAGAGGCCGCTGCCGCCCCGGCCGGGCTCAAAACCACCAAAATGCTGGGCAAGGGCTGCGAAGGGCTCCAGTTCGGCCTGGCAGTCAGCGTGATGGACTGCACCGGCTGCGGCAGCTGCGCCAACGTCTGCCCCGCCAAGGAAAAGGCCCTGGTTATGACGCCCCTGGAGGAGATGGGCGAGCAGCAGGCCGTCTATGACTACGCCTATGCCAAAGTCTCCAAGAAGGACGTCCCCTTTGCCGAGAGCACTGTAAAGGGCAGCCAGTTCAACACCCCATTGCTGGAGTTCTCCGGCGCCTGCGCCGGCTGCGGCGAGACGCCCTATGCCAAGCTGGTCACCCAGCTCTTTGGCGACCGGATGTATATCGCCAACGCCACGGGCTGCTCCTCCATCTGGGGCGGCAGCGCCCCCAGCTTCCCCTACACCGTAAACCGGGAGGGCCGGGGCCCCGCCTGGGCCAACAGCCTCTTCGAGGACAACGCGGAGTTCGGGCTGGGCATGCTCCAGGCCGTGAAGCAGCGCCGGGCCCACCTGGTTGAAGTGGTGGAAAAGCTCATCTCCATTGAGTATGCCGACGAGGAAGTCGTGGCCGCCGCCAAAGCCTGGCTGGAGGCCAAGGACGATGCCGCTGCCTCCAAGGAGACCGGTGCCAAGCTCCTGGCATTGTGCGTGGCTGTCCAGAACCGGGACTACACCGGCACGCCCTTTGAGGAAAACTGGCTGAACAACGGCAAGAAGTGCCCCTGCGAGGCCTGTGGCTGCGCCCGGGAAATCGTGGCGGAGCAGGATATGCTGGTCAAGCCCAGCTTTTGGGCCTTCGGCGGCGACGGCTGGGCCTATGACATCGGCTATGGCGGGTTGGACC
>CAZRNK010000489.1:0-1662 GCA_964601435.1 uncultured Oscillospiraceae bacterium
CTGCAGCGGATGTGGAGGGCATTTTGGAGGACTGCTTCTAATGCGCTACGAATGGCTGGATGGGTATCTCCTGGGCAAGCCCGGGGCGGAGCGGGACTATAAGGCGGAGTGGGGCTGGCTCCGGTACCGGGTGGCAGAGCGGCAGTTTGCCGCCATCTGCACCCCCGGCCCCCAATACGGCGCCTATGCCCGGGAGCAGGTCCTTCTGAAGTGCGACCCCCATCTTTCGGAGCTCCTTCGAAACGTATATCCGGACATTGCCCCCGGCTTTTACAGCGACAAGCGCACCTGGATTAGCGTCTTTCTGGATGGCCAGGTGCCCGAGGAGCTGCTCCGCAGCCTCTGCGACCAGTCCTATGATTTGGTCTTTGGAAAGCTGACCAAAAAGCGCCAGCGGGAAATTTTAAACAGCGAAATTTGAAAGGACATACCTATGGAATACAGGAAATTTGGCGACACCATCATCGCCCGCATTGACAAGGGTGAGGAGCTCCTGGAGAGCGTGAAGGCCATCGCGCTGGAGGCCGGGGTCAAGCTGGCGGAGGTCCGGGCCCTGGGCGCCGTAAACGACTTCACCGTCGGCGTATTCAGGCCGGCGGTAAAGCGCTATGATGCCCGCTCCTTCCAGGGGGACTATGAGATTGTCTCCCTCACCGGCACCATCACAACAATGGACGGGGAATTTTATGCCCACCTCCACATGAGTGCCGGCGGCCTGGACGGCGCCGTGGTGGGCGGCCACCTGAACCGGGCCGTCGTCAGCGCCACCTGTGAGCTGGTGATGCGCTGCATTGACGGCACTGTAGAGCGCGCCTACAGTGAGGAAATCGGCCTGAATCTCTTCCAGTTCCTATAATCGCTCAGGAAAAGGAATCACTCGACCACGAGCAGGACGGGGATGCTGTTCCTTTTCTTGCCCCTGCGAGAAAAGGAACCAAAAGAATATTCCACCCATTTCTTTCTTCAGCGAAAGAAACGGGTGGAGCCCAAAGAAGCGCCGCCAAAGGGGGATAGCCGACCAAGGCTATCCCCCTTTGAAATCCCCCTCTAAACTTTATAGCCAGTTGCGGCCTTGCCGGGGAGGTAGACTGATTTGTCTCCAGCGTCGATTTGCCGGGCTTCCGCCCTGGGCATCAGCACAAGCTCCGTATCCCACGCTTCCACACGGCGGTGTGAAAGCGTGGTCACTCCACTGTTCCTTTTTTGATGCCAACCCTCTTGCGTTGGGATTTGCATCAGTTTTTCTTATGCTGAATTTCAGAGGGAAACGCTGCACGAAGATTTTGCTTAGTCCAGGGCCTAAGGCCCGTATTCGTTGCTGGAGCGCTTTCCAACATTCTGCCCCGGCCTCGAGGCTTCTGGCAAAGATTTGCGCGGGGGGATTCCAAAGGGGACCCGGCATTAGTAGCCGGGCCCCCTTTGGCCTGTTCTTTTGGTTCCTTTTCTTCAGGGGCAAGAAAAGGAACGCCTTCGTTTCTTTCGCTGGTGAAAGAAATGGGTGGAAAATGTTCTTTTGGTTATTTTTCTTTCGCTGGTAAAAGAAAAGTATCACTTCCCGTCTCGCCCGCAGGCGAACAATTCTTTTGGGTACTTTTCTTGCACGCCAGGAAAAGAATTTTATTTGTTATTCAAGTACTCCACAATAGAGGCTGCGGCAGTCTT
>CAZRNK010000490.1:0-1650 GCA_964601435.1 uncultured Oscillospiraceae bacterium
CAGTCTGCAAAATTGCATCCTTGGTATTGATTCCGTTACTGTAAACAGCCATTTTCTTCCTCCTGCAAGCATTCCTTTTTACAGAACCACCATATACTATACACGACATTTCGCGAATTTCCAACAAAAAAGAGAAGTTTTTTGTGAGACCGACAAAATAATGCTTCACGATTGACAATTGTGGAAGAGGCTGATAATATTATACGAGTATAAAATTTGGCGCGGCAGATTTGGCCGCTGCAGAGAAGCGAGGAAAATGGAATGAGTAAACTTACCCCCGAGCTGCGCGCTGCCCGCATGGGTACGGCAAGTATCTGGCGGTTGATGATTGTCATGGCCTTGCCGGCCATCTGCGGCAACCTGGCCTCCTCTATGTACAATATCATTGACCGCCTGGTCCTGGGTCAATTTGTGGGCACCAATGCCCTGGGCGCCGTAGCCCTCACCTCGCCGCTGATGAATATTATGGCGGGCATGTCCCTGCTGATTACGACAGGCGGAGCTGTCCTGCTGTCCATCAGCCTGGGGGAGGGGGACAAAGAGGAGTCCTCCCGCTACTATACCAACATGATGGCCACGGGCGTAATTGTCTCCACAATTGTCGCCCTGATCTTTTTCTTTTTTGCCGACGGGATTATTCATCTCTGCGGGGCAGATGAGAGTTCCGCGCTTTTTGAGGACGCTGTGCTCTATCTCAAAATTACGGCTTTTGGGCTCATGTTCCAGCTTTTGCAGTCGGTCTTGTCTGCGGTTATCCGGGCGGAGGGGAACCTGAGCTTTGCCATGTGGATTATCCTGGCGGGCGGGATTGCCAATGTCATATTGGATTTGTTCGCAGTAGTGGTGCTGAAGACGGGGATTGCAGGGGCCGCCTGGGCCACGGCATTCAGCCAGTTTCTCTCCACATTCCTGGGGCTGCTGTATTTCTGGCGGAAGAAAAGCCTGGTCAACTGGACGGGCCTGGCCTCAGTTTCCTTTAAACGGATTATCAAAATTGCGAAATATGGGACTGCACCTGCGGTGCTCAGTGCCCTGAATTTTCTTACAGGTGTTCTTATCAACAATATGCTCCGGCAGTATGGCGATGCCTGGATGGCCGGGGGCGGCGATTTGGCCATTTCGGCCCAGAGCGTGATTTCCACGGCAGAGTCCCTCTGCTTTACCTTTGTCTGGGGCCTGAACCAGGGCACATCGCCAATCCTCAGCTATAATTACGGGGCGAAGAAATACGACCGGGTTATCCACGCCGCTTTGATTGGTCAGCTTCTGGCGGCCGTTGTGTCCATACTGTGCTGGGCGGCCATGATGTTTGCGCCGGCTTTCCTGTTCAGGGTCTTCAGCGGAGATGAGTCCCTGATTGAGTTTGGCGTACACGCCATGCGCCTGTCCAAGATGTTCATTATGTTTGCAGGTATGCAGACCCTCTCTTCGGTGCTCTTTTCCTCTATTGGGGATCCGAAGACAGCTACGATTATCTCTATCATCCGGCAGGGGCTGTTCCTGATTCCCTGTATTCTGATTTTGCCGCGGATTATGGGTCTGGATGGGGCGCTGTTTGCCACCTCTCTGTCCGATTTGCTCTCCGGCATTACAATTGGCATAATTTATATCTTTGGCCTGCGCCGGATTGCCCGGATGCGCAAGGAGACC
>CAZRNK010000491.1:0-1612 GCA_964601435.1 uncultured Oscillospiraceae bacterium
TGCCGGTGGCGGATATGGACGCCATCCACGCTGCGGCGGAGGCGGAGCAAGAGCCAGCGCCGGAGGAGACAGTGCCGGAGGAGACAGTGCCGGAGGAAACTCTGGAGGCGGAGACGGAGGAAGTGCCCGCCGTGGTGGCCGCTTTCCTGGAGTCCCAGTCCGCCTTTTCTGACTATCCTGTGGCATCTGCCGCAGCTTCCTCGGGCTTTGGCTACCGGCTCCATCCCATCCAAAATGTTGTGAAATTTCACTACGGGACCGACATCAGCGCCTGGACCGGGGAGGGAATCGGCGCCTTTGCCGACGGGACGGTGTGGGCCACCGGGGAGGACCCGGAGGGATATGGCCTCTACGTGATTGTGGGGCACGCGGAAGGCTACAGAACCCTGTATGCCCACTGCAGCGAGATTCTGGTGACCCAGGGGCAGACAGTAGCCGCCGGAGACATCATCGCCCTGGCTGGAGAGACTGGCCTGGCCACAGGGCCCCATCTCCATTTTGAGCTGATGGAGGGGGAGACCTATTTAAATCCGGAATTTTACCTAGCGGGGCTGTAGCCGTGGCAGGAAAATTCCGGGTACACATCAGCGGCGGCTTTGCGCTTATGGCGGCCGCCGCCTGGTTTTTTGACACATCGGGGCTGCTCTCCGCACTGGTGCCCGCCGTGGTCATCCATGAATTGGGGCATGTAGTGGCCCTGCGGTGCTTTGGCGCCCGGCTGGGGGCCCTTTTTCTGGATGGCAGCGGCCTGCGCCTGGACTACCGCGGCGTGCTGAGCCCGATGCAGGAAGTGCTCTCCGCCCTGGCCGGCCCGGCTGCCGGCCTGCTCTATGCCCTGGCGGCGGCCTGGGCGGGACGGGTGCTCAAAAGTGAATTTTTCCTGTGCAGCGCCGGGCTGAGCCTGGTGCTGTCGGCATTTAATCTCCTGCCGGCCCTGCCCCTGGACGGGGGGCGGGCGCTCTGGTTTGCGCTCCGCCTCCGCGGCCTGACACAGGGGTGCACCCTTTTGACAGGGACAGCGCTTCTGGCCTGGGGCGTCTGGGGCCTGCTCCGGGGCCAGGGGCCGGGGATTGCCCTGGCGGGCAGCTGGATTCTCTGGTATTGGGGGACGGGGACGATTCCAAGTTAAATGAAGGCCGTCCGCATTTGACGGGAGAGAAAAAACCGGGTATACTCGCTGGTATTGAAGGGAAAGCAGAGGTGAGGTGAATGAAAATCCGGCATCTTACGCAGGAGGATGACCTCCTGGCTGTTAGCCATATCTATGAGGAGAGCTGGCGGGCTGCCTACAGAGGGATTGTGCCGCAGGCATATCTGGACAGTATCCCACCCGGGCAATGGGTTCCCTACCTCCGGGAGGCGGGGAGGGCAGTGCTGGTGCTCCTGGATGGGGAAACACCTGTGGGTACAGCCAGCTATGGACCGGCCAGGGATGTACGTTTTTCAGGATATGGAGAGCTGATTTCCATCTATCTGCTGCCGGAATATGTGGGCAGGGGCCATGGCCGTCCCTTGCTGGAGGCTGCGCTGCGTGCGTTGAGGCAGCAGAACTATAAGGACGTGGTTTTGTGGGTGCTGGAGGAAAACCGAGCCGCCCGCTCCTTTTATGAGA
>CAZRNK010000492.1:0-1601 GCA_964601435.1 uncultured Oscillospiraceae bacterium
ATCTTAGCAGGCGGTGCTGTACTGCGTTCTTGCTTTATCTAGGGCCCTGTGGCCCATCGTTCGTTGCTGGAGGACTTTCCAACATTCTGCCATCGGCTCCGGCGCTGGCAACAAAGATTTGCGTGGGGGGATTCCAAAGGGGACCCGGCATTGGAAGCCGGGTCCCCTTTGGCCTGTTCTTTTGGTTCCTTTTCTTGCAGGGGCAAGAAAAGGAACGCCTTCGTTTCTTTTGCTGGAGAAAGAAAAGTATCATTCCTCGCGTCCCCGCCTGTGGGCGGATTTTTTTTGGGGTACTTTTCTTACGGGCCAAGAAAAGCACCGCCTTTATTTTTTCCTGGTGAAAGGTGCGAAGTTTACCATCTGCCCCAGGAGGTAAACTCCTGCGGGGAGATGGGGCTTAGGGCATCTTCCTGCATCAAAACCCCCTGTATGACAATCTGCATATCCTTCCCAAAGATACCGCTGGCGCTGTCATACTGGAGGTCATTGCACTGCCGGCCGAAGCAGTACAAATCCCCTGTAATGTGGAGCACGCCCTCCGGGGAGAGGGTATAGGTCCCTGTAATGGTCCCGGCGTTCACATAGCGGGCGGTGAAGGTGCCGTCCGGCGCAAAGTCATAGACCGCGCTGGTGCCAATGGTCACGCCGTAGTTGCGCCAATATCCGTTGACAAGGGCTGTATAGGCCGTCGTCTCCGTCAGGGTGAAGGTGAGCCGCATCTCCGGAGCCGCCAGGCGGCACAACATAGCCACTGCCTCTGCCCGGGTGACATTTTCATCGCCGCAGAAGCTGCCATATGCATCGCTCCCTCGCAGCACACCGGCCCGGTACAGGCGCAAAATTGACTGGCCGCCCCGCATATACCCGACGCTGCCGGCGCCGCCGCCATAGAACGGGGCGAAATCCACATCGTTGATGGCCTCCAGCTCCGAGGCGGGCAGGGCGGCGGCAAAAATGACCGCCACATCCTGGCGGGATGCCGCTTCCTCATAGTCCACATAGCCCCACAGCTCCTCCAGCATGCCGTTTTCCTCCGCATACGCCACATAGGGGGTATACCAGGGGTCCCCGGCGGGCAGCTCGGCGTCCAGGCCCCGGTAGGTCCGGTGGACCCGGACTGCAAAGGTAACGGCCTCCGCCACGGTTACTTCCCCCTCCGGGCGGAAGCTGCCGTCGTCATAGCCCCGGGCCAGCCCATAGGCAGTGGCGGCGCGGATGGTTTCCGCTGCCCAGTGGCCATCAATATCTGTAAAAGCCTGCTCCGGCTGATTTTGCTGGAAATTGTCCATGCCAGTGGCCGCAAGGCCGGGGCTCCACAGGCACCCCAGTGCCAGGACCACAACCAGCGCCAGGCTCAAGGCCGCTTTCTTCATACCAATCTCTCCCTCTAATCTTATCCTAATAATTTATTTATATCTCAAATCTTTCTATTTTGGCTTTCATTTGATTTAAATCCAGTTTCCATATTCTGTATCAAAACAGTCAGGAAAAGAATATTACTTGATAGATTTTATGCACAGATATTAGCTACCTCTATTAAATTTTTAAGGTTGATTGTAAAATCAAGTTGAACACCTAACGAAGAAGTCCATAGCGACTAT
>CAZRNK010000493.1:0-1591 GCA_964601435.1 uncultured Oscillospiraceae bacterium
AGTGGGGCACAGAACATGCAGTGTCCGGCTATCCATCTGCTCAGCCCCTGAAAGAAGCGCTGCTTTCCGGGGCAGAGACAGCCAATCTGCTGCTTCTGGACATACAGATGGAGGGCATGAGCGGAATGGATTTGGCGCAAACGCTGCGCCGGATGGGCAATCGCATCAGTATCATTTTTGTTACCAGCAGCCGGGATTATCTGCTGGAAGGCTATGGGGTCCAGCCCATTCAATACCTTTTGAAGCCTGTGTCCCGAGCGGCGCTTGCGCAGGCCCTGGAAGTGGATTTTAAGCTGAATATCCAGACCCGAATGCTGGTTATTCAGTCTGCAGGGTGACAGGTAAGTCTGCCCATTGATGATATTCAGTATATGGAGAGCCGCAATCACGCTGTAATTGTCCATATGTCTAATTCTGAGCGTATTTTTTCTCTATCGCTGACAGAGATGGAGGGGTATACTCCAACGGACCAGTTCAGCCGCTGCCACAATAGTTTCCTTGTAAAGCTCTCCTGCGTGGCGGAGGTGGGACGGACCGAGCTGTTTTTACACAGCGGCGTCCGAATCCCTGTGGGGCGAAAATATTATCGAAGTTTTCAAAGTGCCTGGATTCAATACTTAAACCAATAATAATATTGATAGATGCAGCCTTTTTGTTTTGCGAATGCAAGAAAAATCGTGAGGAGTGAGCACATGAGTCAGTATCCCCATTTGCTTCAGCCCCTGAAGATTGGAAACGTCTATTTGAAAAACCGCATGGTGTCCACAAATGCGTTGCCCCATTATCTGATGGGCCCTGAGAAATTCCCGGCGGAATCCGTCATTGCGCACGTGGCTTCCTGCGCCCGAAACGGCGCCGCTATTGTCTGCTTTGGGGACTGGGCTGA
Source organism: uncultured Oscillospiraceae bacterium (assembly GCA_964601435.1). Classification (GTDB taxonomy): domain Bacteria; phylum Bacillota; class Clostridia; order Oscillospirales; family Oscillospiraceae; genus CAZRNK01. The sequence goes on from CAZRNK010000493.1 coordinate 887, forward strand.
CCCGAATCAGCGTACAGCGATTGACCCGCCCAGCCGCAGAATGCCGTCTTTTGATTTAACTGACCCCAGCGTACATAACTATATGTCTCAAATGGCCGATGCGGTGCATTTTTATGGCTCGAAAATATCAGTTTGCCTGATGGAGTTTGGGCGCAAGGGCTGGGGTGTGAAAGACAAGCCCGCCATTGATACCAGCAAGGGCGTAGATTTGACGGACATGGACGCTATCCAGGATTTGCTGCCGCAGATGTTTGCTGAGGATTTTGGGGAAATCAAGGCGATGAATGCCCAGCAAATCCGAATCGTGGAGGAAGATATTGCCCAAAAGGCACTTTTGTACAAAACCCTCGGCTTTGATATGTGTACCCTGCACATGGCATACCGTTTGCCGATTTTTGCCCAGTTTCTCTCCCCGCTGTGCAACAACCGTACGGACGAATACGGCGGCAGCCTGGAAAACCGGGCCCGGTTCCCGCTGGAAACCTGCCGGCGTATCAAGGAGCTGTGCGGCAAGGATTTTTTGATTGAAATTGAAATTTCCGGCGAAGAGCAGCCGGGGGGTATGGATTTAAATGAAGTCATTGCCTTTGCCCGGATGGCGGAGGGCCTCATTGATATCTTCCAAATCCGCGCCTGGAATGATACGGATTCTCATCCCACCGGTTTCAACTCTGTTGAGGGCGAACCTGTTACGCTGCACTACTG
>CAZRNK010000494.1:0-1587 GCA_964601435.1 uncultured Oscillospiraceae bacterium
CAGGCCAAAGGGGACCCGGCTGCCAATGCCGGGTCCCCTTTGGAATCCCTCCGCGCAAATCTCAGTCTGAAGCCTCGGGGCCGATGGCAGAATGTTGGAAAGCCCTCCAGCAACCGATGACGGGCCACAGGGCCCTAGATAAAGCAAGAACGCAGTACAGCACCGCCTGCTAAGATTTAGCTTGCACCAGGGCAGAAGCCCGGCAAATCGGCGCTGGAGTCAAATCAGATGACCTCCCCCAGCCAGGCCGCAACCGGCTTTGATTCTACCGGGAGGGTGTCAAGAGGGAACCCGACTTTTGTCGTCGGGTTCCCTCTTGCGGCGCTTCTTTGGGCTCCACCCGTTTCTTTCGCTGAAGAAAGAAATGGGTGGAAAATATTCTTTTGGGCACTTTTCTTGAGAGCCAAGAAAAGTACCGCCTTCGTCCCCTTGCAAGGGGAGAACTTTCTTTTGGTTACTTTTCTTTTGCTGGAGAAAGAAAAGTATCGCTCTCGTCCCCTCACAAGGGGAAAATTTTCTTTTGAATTCTTTTCGGAAAAGGATTTTTAAAACTCGTTGCCGGGGAACTTGGGAATCCCGTCAAAGCCCACCTGCAAATCGGCGTCGGTGGGGATGGAGTCGGTCATCTCGCCGTTATTGAACTTCTCATAGGCCGTCATGTCGAAGTATCCCGTCCCGGTGAGGCCAAAGAGGATGGTTTTTTCCTCGCCGGTCTCCTTGCACTTCATGGCCTCGTCTATGGCCACTTTGATGGCGTGGCTGGACTCGGGGGCGGGCAGGATGCCCTCCACCCGGGCGAAGGCCTCGGCCGCCTCGAACACCGCAGTCTGCTCCACGCTCACTGCCTCCATGAGGCCGTCGTGGTAGAGCTGGGAGAGAACGGGGCTCATGCCGTGGTAGCGCAGGCCGCCGGCGTGGTTGGCGCTGGGGATGAAGCCGCTGCCCAGGGTGTACATCTTGGCCAGGGGGCAGACCATGCCCGTGTCGCAGAAATCATAGGCGAACTTGCCCCGGGTGAAGCTGGGGCAGGAGGCCGGCTCCACAGCGATGAAGCGGTAATCCGCCTCGCCCCGGAGCTGCTCGCCCATGAAGGGGGAAATCAGGCCGCCCAGGTTGCTCCCGCCGCCGGCGCAGCCGATGATGATGTCGGGCTTGATGCCGTATTTGTCCATGGCGCTCTTGGTCTCCAGGCCGATGACGCTCTGGTGGAGCAGCACCTGGTTCAAAACGCTGCCCAGGACATAGCGGTAACCGGGGGTGGAGGTAGCCACTTCCACCGCCTCGGAGATGGCGCAGCCCAGGGAACCGGTGGTGCCCGGGTGCTCGGCGAGAATCTTCCGGCCCACGGCGGTCTCCATGGAGGGGCTGGGGGTGACAGAGGCGCCATAGGTACGCATCACTTCCCGGCGGAAGGGCTTCTGCTCATAGGAGACCTTCACCATGAACACCTTGCAGTCCAAATCAAAATAGGAGCAGGCCATGGCCAGGGCCGTACCCCACTGGCCGGCGCCGGTCTCGGTGGTGACGCCCTTGAGGCCCTCTTTCTTGGCGTAATAGGCCTGGGCCACGGCGCTGTTGAGCTTGTGG
>CAZRNK010000495.1:0-1584 GCA_964601435.1 uncultured Oscillospiraceae bacterium
GCCTGACTGCCGTCCCATCTACCCGGAAGTGTTCATCTTGTTATTGCAATTTGCGATGAAAAAAACCAAAGCCTTCGCGCTGGAATTCAAGAAATTCATTATGCGCGGCAATGTGCTGGATATGGCCATCGGTGTCATCATCGCCAGCGCCTTCGGCGCCATCACCACCAGCCTGGTCAACGACATCTTCATGCCTGTCATCGGCTGGCTGATTGGGGATATTGATTTGAGCCAGCTGAACATCACCCTCTCCCCGGCCGTGGTGGACGCCGCCGGGAATGTGACCAAGGAGGCTGTGGTAATCGGCATCGGCGGATTCCTGGTGACAGTCATCGACTTCCTGCTGGTGGCCCTGGTGGTCTTTATTGTGCTGAAGGTCTTTACCAAGGCCAGCAGCCTCTGGACCAAGAAAGAAGAAGCGGAAGAAGCTGCCGCCGGCCCCACCACCGAAGAACTGCTGAGCCAGATTCTGGAGGAGCTGCGGGAGAAGAAGTAAACCACCCCACTTGCCAACTGCCCGAGCGGCCAAGGAGATACGATGAAAACTTACATAAAAGCAGCCGGCGGCGTTTTGCTTGCCATTGTTCTGGCCTGGTGCTTCATGCGCACCGCCCACAATGCCCTGGGCATGGACGAGGAGAGCAATACGCTGGACGATTTCAGTGATATGATGCTGGCCGCCCGGGAGCTCTTCCAGGTGGATTTTACCGAATTTCAGGATTTGACCGCCGCACTGCAGAACGAGACGGAGCTCTACCTCATCGCCCGGCGGGACGGCACCCCCACCGCCTTCCTGAACGGGGAGATGATGACCGTTGCGGAGGCCTATACGGCCCTGGGACTGGAGAACGTTGAGAATCTGACCGCCATTACCGAGACCCTTTTTACCGGCGCGGATGTAGAGGTAGAAGGGGACGGGGAGGGCGAAGTCCTGGTCTCCGCCCATGTCCGTGTCCAGGAAGTGGTCATTACAGAGCAGTGCGTGCAGTTTTTCACGGATTATCATGCACAGGGCTGCGTCGGGCTCCTCTACCGGAAGGTGCAGGAGCAAATCCCCGGCTATGACCTCATTACGCTCCTGGAATCGGACGGGGCCTGGGAGCCCGACTGGCAGATTTTCTACCAGATGGAGGAATAGGCGTCCCCGTAACGCCCCCAGGTCGGGCGGGGTGCAATACTTTTCTTGTCCTTGCAAGAGAAAGAACCAAAAGAATATTTTCCCCTTGCGAGGGGACGAAGGCGTTCCTTTTCTTGCTCCTGCAAGAAAAGTACCCAAAAGAACAGGCCAAAGGGGACCCGGCTGCCAATGCCGGGTCCCCTCTTGACTCCCCAGGCCGGGGAGCGGGGGATATGTGCCTTTTTGCCCGTCCAAAAAGGCACGAAAAAGACGCTCAGGGGCGGGTGTTCCGATTCCCCCCGCCCCTGAGAACCCCACCCGCAACGGCCAAAGAGGGGGCCGCGGCCCCGCTCTTTGGAAACACCCCCGGAGTGGGAAAGAAACCTACACTGATGCATTGTGTCATATACAAAATCCAGGGCCCTGTGGCCCGGCAAATCGGCGCTGGAGACAAATCAGACAAGCTC
>CAZRNK010000496.1:0-1584 GCA_964601435.1 uncultured Oscillospiraceae bacterium
ACAATGGAAGAATAATACACCACTGCATAAAAGCCCAGCTGCTTCCATGTGTTGATAATGGGCAAAATAAACCGCCATTTGGGTGCATCGCTGTACCACAAGACTGGGTCTAACCCCAGAGGCTCCAAAATCCCGTTATTAATCAGCCCGGTGTCTACCGCCAGAAACGCATAGGCAATGTAGCTGATAATAACCATGGAAATCAGATAGGGCGTCAGAATCACTGTCTGATAGATTTTCCCCATGGCTTTTGAGCGGATTTCATTGAGGAAAATGGCCGTCAAAATAGGCAAAACCGTATTCAGAACAATAAACAGAATATTATAGAACAGGGTATTGAAGGTCATCGTCCAGGCGTCGTCCGTCATGAACAAAAACCGGAAATTTTTCAGCAGGGGATCTGCCCAATCGCTCCCAAAGATTCCGTCCTGATAGCTGAAATCCTTAAAGGCAACCACCAGCCCAGCAATCGGGATATAGTTGTTGATAATCAAATACACAACGCCGGGCAGCGCCATCAGTGCAAGCGGAAAAATCTGCTTAAAGCGGTAATAACGCTTGCTGTGAACCCGAAGTTCCTGTGCAGCGGCCGAAGCCGGGGTACGCGCCATAACCTTTCCCTCCTTTTTACAGGCCATAATCCGCGGCCAAGGCCCGCAGCAGCGCTAAGGACTTTGGTGCGTCTCCGGATAAATCCTTCGTGTCCGCTTCAATGCTGAGGCGACCGGTATAGGAAATCTTGGCCAGGGCGGCAAAAAAACTGTCGTACTGGTCCTCTTCCCTCGCAGTGGGGAAAGCGCGCCCATCCTTTCTCGCAATGTGGGCATGGACAAGCACATCTCCAACCTGCTCCACATCGCTGACAGGCTCGTCCACCATCCGCATATGCCAGAAATCCGCCAACAGGCGTACATGGGGGTGGCCCAGTTTCCTGACCAAAGCTGCTCCTTCATCAACCCGGTTAATATGATTGGTCTCCTCGAAGCGCACCGGCTCAATGATAAGGGTAATTCCCCGCTGCCCCATGGCATCGCCCATGACAGTCAGGGACTTCATAAAATCCTCCTCAGCCTGCGCCCGGCTCCATCCCTCCGGGACATCTCGAGACTTGCCGTTTCCAATCACAACCAGCTCTGCCCCCAGGCCGGCAGCCCGGTCGGCGGCGCGCTGGGAATAATCCCGCAGCTTTTCCCGGTCTACCTCCGGCCCGACTATCTTCATGCACGTTGGCCCCGGCTGAAACGGTCCCGGCCTAAAGTACATATTCATATTGAAGATGGGACAGGGAATGACAGCATCTCGTACGGCCGCAACGGCCTCCCGATACGCCTCCCCACTTAACTCCATAACGGCAAAAAGCTGACTTTCCATATAATCAAAGCCCAGCGCCGCAATTGTTTCAATTTCCTTCAGGGGATATGAAATACCAATTTTCATAGGAACCTCCATAAGCCATCCGGGCCGGCTTGCTGGCGCAAAATGTCCGGCCCGGTCTGTTATCGCCTGTTAAAAGGTGCTGGTCATATCGCTCTCGACTGTCTCCACAACACCAGTCTTGACAAAGGTGGAATTTTGGATTTTCTC
>CAZRNK010000497.1:0-1567 GCA_964601435.1 uncultured Oscillospiraceae bacterium
TATTTTGAGCCCCTGCTGGGCTACGACATCTACGGGGAAATTGCCGCCTACGACCGGGATGTGCTGCTGCTCCATGGGGACGCGGACACCATTGTGCCCCTGGCCTATTCCCAGCGTGCACTGGAGGTCTATCCGTCGGCGGAGCTGCTGGTTTTCCCCGGCGCGGGCCACGGGTTCTCCGGGGAGGACGCAGACCGGGCCGTGGCAGAAATCCTGACCTATTTGGAGGCCCACCGGGTTTGAGCAGGAGGGATTGAGCATGAAAAGACGTTTTGCCGCGGCAGCCTGCGCCGTTTTCTGGCTGCTGTGCCTTGCCGCCTGCGGCGCAGCGACGCCGGCGGAGGCGTCCCCTGCGGCGACTTATCCCAGTGCTGCAGGCCGGCAGGTGCGGATGACAGCAGGGGATGTGGAGATTTTCATTACCTTGAATGACTCTCGGGCGGCCGCTGACTTTGCTGGCATGCTGCCCCTGGAGCTGACGCTGATTGAGCGCAACAGTTTTGCAAAGGGGATGACCCTGCCCCGGGCGCTGGACACTGACGAAGAGACGACCCGGAATTATGCGGTGGGGGATTTCGGCTACTGGGCGGCAGGCCCGGATTTGGCGGTTTTCTATGACGATATTTATCCGCAGACCATTGTGCCGGTGATTCCCATGGGAAGCGCCTCCTCCGGCGCGGAGCTGATGCGGGATACCTCCGGCACAGTCCGGCTGGAACTGCTGCCGAAAGACACACAGGAGGTACAGAAAAATGGGTAAGAAAGTAGTTTTGATTTCAGGCAGCCTCCGGAAGGGCGGAAACTCCGACACGCTGTGCGACGCCTTCCAGCGCGGCTGCCAGGAGGCCGGTCACCAGGCTGTAAAGCTCTCCCTCCGGGGCAAGACAATCCATTTCTGCCGGGCCTGTTATGCGTGCAGGCAGACGGGAACGTGCTGCCAACAGGACGATGCCGCCGGGATTTTGCAGGAGATGGTCTCTGCCGACGTCATTGTACTGGCCACCCCGGTGTATTTTTACAGTCTGGCGGGTCAGGTGAAGACCCTAATCGACCGCTGCCTGGCCTGCGCCGCCCAGCTTGCGGGAAAAGAATTTTACTTCCTGGCGACGGCTGCGGATGGGAAGGCGGAGATGGAGCGCACCATAGATGCACTTCGGGGCTTTACCGATTGCCTGCCGGGCGCAGCGGTTCGCGGCGTCGTGTATGGAGCCGGCGCCTGGCAGCTGGGGGACATCCAGGGCAGCCCTGCCCTGGAGGAGGCCTACCAGATGGGCAGGCAGCTCACCTGACGCGTTGGGTGAAAAAATAAAGGAGGAATTGGCGATGAAGAGACTTGCAGCGGCGCTTTTGCTGGCCGCAATGGCCCTGTCCCTGGCCGGATGCGGCGGCACTGGACGGGATACAACAGCCGCGCCGGCCACCGCCACACCGGCTACGGCTGCCCCCGGCACAGCCTCCGGGGCGGGCGAAGGCGCCCCGGAGGGAGACGCTCCGGCGGGCGGCACATCGACGGGGGGCATCCTGATAGCGTACTTTTCTGTCCCGGAGACGGACGGCGTGGACGCGG
>CAZRNK010000498.1:0-1560 GCA_964601435.1 uncultured Oscillospiraceae bacterium
GCACTGACCGGGTGGTGGCGCTCCAGGATGAGATTGACACCCTGAAGCGGGACCGCGTTTTTACGAAGCAGGAAAAGGCCGAGCGCCTGGCTAAGCTGCGCCAGGAGCTGGCTACGGCCAAATCTGTGGAGGCCCAGAACAAGGGGGAAATTTCCAACCTGATTGCCGACGCGGAGGGCCATCTCAAAGTCCATTTTAAGACGGACTACTTCCAGGCAGTGAAGGCCAGCTGTAAGGAGGAGCGCCTCGCCGCCCGGGAGCGCTACCGCAAGAGTGTGGAGCAGCTGAACAAGGAGCACCAGGAGACCCTCTCGAAGCTCAGCGGCCACAGCGAAATCAAGGATGAGAAATATGTCCACAAAAACCGGCTGTTTGACGCGAAAATGCAGCTGACCCGGGACATCCAGCAGACGAAGGACAGAAAGCACGCCGCTTTTGATGCCCGCTATCACATGATTGATTTGCTGCGCATGTCCAAGTTTACCTTTGGCCAGTCCATGGCCCAGCGGTGGGAGAACTATCGATACACCTTCAACCGCCGGGACTTTTTCCTGCGCAATGGACTTTATATTGCCATTATTGTCATCTTTGCCGCGCTGTGCGTCATTACCCCGCTGGTGCGCAATGTCCCCCTGCTGACGCTGAACAATATCCTGAACATCCTGCAGCAGGCGTCTCCCCGGATGTTCCTGGCTCTGGGCGTGGCGGGGCTGATTTTGCTGGCCGGCACAGACCTCTCCATCGGGCGCATGATGGGCATGGGCATGACGGCGGCTACCATCGTTATGCATCAGGGTGTCAACACCGGCAGCGTCTTTGGCCATGTCTTTGACTTTACCGGAATCCCGGTTATTGGGCGTGTTCTCCTCGCCCTGGTGGTCTGCATTGTGCTGTGCACCGTCTTTACCACCATCGCCGGATTCTTCACAGCCAAGTTCAAAATGCATCCCTTTATCTCCACTATGGCCAACATGCTGGTTATCTTCGGCCTGGTTACTTACTCCACCCGGGGCGTCTCCTTCGGCGCCATTGATTCCAGCATTCCCAGCATGATTATCCCCCGGATTAACGGCTTTCCTACGATTATCCTCTGGGCCGTGGCGGCGGTAATTGTTGTGTGGTTTATCTGGAATAAGACCACCTTTGGCAAGAACCTCTTTGCTGTGGGCGGCAATGCCGAGGCGGCCTCGGTCTCCGGTATCTCTGTATTCTGGGTCACAGTGGGCGCCTTTGTCCTGGCGGGCATCCTCTATGGCTTCGGCTCCTGGCTGGAGTGCATCCGGATGGTGGGCTCCGGCTCCGCGGCCTATGGCCAGGGCTGGGAGATGGACGCCATCGCGGCCTGCGTGGTGGGCGGCGTATCCTTCACCGGCGGCATCGGCAAGATTTCCGGTGTAGTCGTGGGCGTGTTTATCTTTACTGCCCTGACCTATGCCCTGACCACCCTGGGCATTGATGCAAACCTGCAGTTCGTTTTCTCCGGCATCATTATCCTGGTGGCGGTTATGCTGGACTGCCTGAAGTACGTACAGAAGAAATAATAGCTTTTGCCAGCGAAAA
>CAZRNK010000499.1:0-1555 GCA_964601435.1 uncultured Oscillospiraceae bacterium
AGGAGCCAGGAAACTATGCAGTCAACACCTCAGGAATTATTGAAGCAATATGTTCAGAGCCAGCACTTTACCAGCACCGCCGACATCATGGCCGCCATGAAGGAACTGTTCCGGGACGCGATCCAACAGGTGATGGAAGTGGAGATGGACGAGGAGCTGGGGCGGGAGCGCTGCCAGCGGACCGCCGGGGAAGCCACACCCCCCAACTACCGGAACGGCTACTCTCGCAAAACCGTCAAGACCCAGTTGGGTGAAATCGACATCAAGGTCCCCAGAGACCGCAAGGGCAACTATGAGCCGAAGATCATCAACAAGTATGACCGCAACGCCGAGGGTATGGAGGAGAAAATTCTTTCTCTGTACGCCTGCGGCATGAGCCAGCGGGACATTGCCGAGTAGATCAAAAGCCTGTACGATGTGGATATTTCCCCGGAACTGGTCAGCAAAATCAGCGAAAAGATTATGCCGGAGGTCACCGCCTGGCAGAACCGTCCCCTGGAGCCGGTCTACCCCTTCGTCTTTATGGATGCCATCCACTACAAGGTCAAGGAGGATCACCGCTATATGACCAAGGCGGCCTATGTGGTGCTGGGCATTACCATGGACGGAAAAAAAGACATTCCCGGCGTATGGATTGGCGAGCATGAGAGCAGCAAATTTTGGATGAATGTGCTGAATGACCTCAAAAGCCGTGGTGTTTTGGATGTTTACCTGTTCTGCACCGACGGCCTGTGCGGCATGATGGCGGCGATCCAGGCCGTATACCCAAGAGCCGTTTACAGCGCTGTATCGTCCACCAGATCCGTAGTTCCACCAAATATGTCAGCTACAAGGATATCAAGAACGTGGTTGCCGACCTGAAAAAGGTCTGGACGAAGCGGAGGAAAATCTGCGGCAGTTTGCGGAGACCTGGCGCAAGCAGTATCCCTCCTGTGTTAAGAGCTGGGAGGAAAATTGGGATGTTCTGAGCACCTTTTTTGAATACCCTCCGGAGATTCGGAAAATCATATACACGACCAATATCATTGAGGGCCTGAACCGGCAGTTCCGGCAGATTACCAAGAACAAGCCCAGCTTCACCAATGACGATTCTCTGCGCCGGATGCTGTATCTGGCGGCTCAGCGGATTGTAAAGCACTGGCACGCCCGGTGCCAGAACTGGGATATGGTGCTCAGCCAGCTGCAGATCCTGTTCGCCGACCCAACGGCGGACTGATCCCCTTGTATTAGGGTTTCCGGGAGGATGGACCGCCATTCACGCCGTACCGGCGCGCATACCGCTCCATCCTCCCGAGGAAAGCAGTGGACAAGGGGAATAAGCCCTCATTGTGCACATTGAAACTGTGATATTCTTGAGTTTGTCGAAAATCGCTTACACAAAATTTTCTGCCGTGCCCATTGGCCAGGGCGCTTTTGGATACCTGGCGGGTGCGGTACCTCTCGTAGCAGCTGGCGAAATTGTCTATTTGGATGGGCCGGCGGCCCCGGTATTTCCGCTGTTCCGGCAGTCTGCTTTTGTCTAACTGCTTCTGGATGTCGATGCCCTCCCGCTGGC
>CAZRNK010000500.1:0-1540 GCA_964601435.1 uncultured Oscillospiraceae bacterium
AAATCCCCCCGGTTTTCCCTTTTGGGAAAACCGGGGGGATTCCTTCACGCTATACAGATGGATTTTCTATAAAGACACGAAGAAACTCTTTTAACGCATTTTGCTGCGCTTCAGACATTGGCGGCAGCCGCAGCATATAGGTATGCTCCAACCCCACCAGATAATCCAGCGAGGTGTGCAGCGCTACAGCCAAATCCTTTGCGCGCTCCAGGGACGGGTCCTGGGTATTATTTTCATATCGATAAATGGTTTCCTTGCTGACACCTATTTTCTTGGCAAGGGCAGCGCGGGTCAAGCCGCAGCTTTCCCGGAGCTGGCGCAGCCGAAAACCGAAATCATAGACTGTATTGCTTTCCATGTCAGCACCCCTCTATTATTTTAGAGACGAAAAATAGACTCTATACGATTGGTACGCGCTCATGGATGTGCAAAAGGGCCCACAGGATTCCGGCAGCAGCGGCCAGGGCCAAGGAGAGCCAGACGCCCAGCGGGATAAAGAGCTGGGTGAAGTCCGGCGTTGTATAATAGCCCATCCCATAGCCGTAGTCGTCAGACAGGAGCAGCCTTTCGCGGGCCAGGCAATTGAGCAGGAAGCTGTCCTGCCCCCGGGCCAGGGCCGACAGCGCGTCGGAGAGCCTGATATAGCCACTTACTTCCCCAATGGCCTCGGAAAAATATTTGTTTATGCTCGTGTGCGCATAGCGCCATCCGGCATGCCCCAGCAGTGCATAGCTGAAATTCAGCGTCATCAGGCTGCTCTCCGTCCCCTCGGGAATAACGGCGATGACTTCGGCATCTTCATTTGGCAGCGCGTAGATGGGGATGTCGGCGTTCACGGTCCCCATATATAGGTCTGACAGCATGCCATAGGCAACGTCATAGCTGTGGGGATAATACCGGATGCCCTCCGGCGTCTGGCGCGTCCAGCTCGTCTCGGATTCTGCCTGCACCAAGCGGGCATAGGGGAAGTTGCAACGCCGGGCCGCCCCGGAGAGGAGGCCCCCGGCCAGGAACAGGAGGGCCAGCGCCCCCGCCGCCCGGGTCCTGGCCAGGGGCTTTTTCCTGCTCCGGGCGAGTATCCAGCAGCAAACAGACAGCCCAAGGCAGACCCCCAGGGCCGCCCAAATATGCCGGTTCCACTGGACGGCAATCAGGCCGTAGTAGAGATAGGCAAAGCTCTCCTGCGTTCCGGCGCCGAGGCGCTGGGCGGCGGGCCCGGTCAGGGCGACGAGTCCCACGAGACACACCGGAATCCAGAGGAGGAGATGCCGCCCCCGGCCCCGGACGCGCACCAGCGCATATATTACGGCAACGGTATAGACGGCGAACAGGAAAACGAAATACTCCGACAGCATGGCGCTCCCTCCCCGAACCGGCGGCAGCCGTTGTGCGTTTCAGATTCCGAATTCCGCGCTACAGCCTCCTGTAGTCCGTGCGGCGCATTTTTGTGGTATCTTCTTTTTCGATAATCTCGTTCAAGAGGCCCACCAGCTTTTCCCGGTCCTCCTTCAGCGTCCCCTTTACGGGGACATAGTTGGAG
>CAZRNK010000501.1:0-1528 GCA_964601435.1 uncultured Oscillospiraceae bacterium
TTTCATGCGCCGGGCCCAATACTCCGCGTTATTCCTCCTGGCCATTGTCGTCACCGCCGTCCTGGCCAGTCACGGGGTTGCCGGAGCCATCCCCAGCGTTCTGTCGGTTGTTCACGAAGGCGGCCTGGTATGGATCGGCCATGGCTTCTTCGCGCTCTTTCTTGATCCGCGCCAATTCTTGCTCCGGGTCGGACACCCACGGATGCATCTTCACGACTGTCTCGTCAGAGAGGATGCCCACGGAATTCTTGCAGTTTTCGATGGCCTCCGTTTCGTTTATGAGGACATCCCGGTCGAAAATGATCTTGACCTCTTCGCCCTCAAAATTCCCCTTCCCGGTATTGGCCAGATGCCGGTTGACGAACCAGAGCAGTTCCTCCATGGACGCCTGGAACTCCATCTCGATGCCGTTGGCGTCCAGGTCGATATCGGAGTACATGCTCTGTATATTCATTTGGTTGGGATTTCCGCTCATGCGGTCGTCCTTTGCGTCGTAGCCCCTGGCGTTCTCAATGATGGCGTCCTTGAGCAGCGAGAGCAGGACCTGGTAGTTCTCCGCGTTTACATCGATCTCCAATGTGTCCACGCCGCCCTCAGAGCCCTCAAAGGACCGCACCTTGATCACACCATAGGCGGCCAGGTTGGCCCGAAAGCGCCCCAGGTCTTCGCCGTCATAGTTCTTGATGACCAGGACCGTGCTGTGGATGTCCTCTTCCATTCGATTCGTGAAATTGGAAATGAGGTCGTTGTAAGCGTCCTGGAGGCACTTCACCTTGGAGAGCAGGGGCAGTTCATGGTGAGAACTCTTAAAGCATACCAGCGGGATGCGGTCCCAGTTGTAACCCCCGTCCTCGGTGACGATATATGGCCCGGAGCGCTCATAGTCGTCCGGCACCAGGGTGCCGTCATCGTTGCGGATGAAGCAGTCCACACCGCCGCCGTGCATGACCTCCACCTTGACCACATCCTTGGTCTGCTCGGTCTCGTCATACTCCAATACCACATAGACATGGACGGCGGCGTCCAGAATGGTATGATCAGCGTCCGCCCAGAAGGGCAGCACCTCATCCGCCGGGAATCGCTTGAACGCCAGTTCCCCGTTTTCGTAGTAGGGATAGAGCCAGCTTTTCCCTCCGATCCAGGCGCCCTCGCCGACGGTGTGCATAATCCGGCGGAACCGGGCCCCCAGCACGGCGTTCAGGGCCTCTGCATACGCCTTGTTCTCCGTGTCAAAGGAGAAAGGGCGCCCGAAGGAATAGTTCGTCTTCTGGTCCACCATTTTGGCGTAGATGTTATTGACCAGCTTGTTGTTGGGCAGATGCTCCAGCACGACGGGCTTATTGTCATCGTCCATGGCGATGCGTTTGCGGCGGAGTGCCTTCTGCTCTCCGTCATAGTAAGCCTCGCCGTCCAGCTGCCGCCTGCGCTCCGGAGAATCCAGCCAGGCTGTGATCTCGAGTTCCAGGAACCGCCTGTCCGTCATCCCCCGGAGGAAATTCGTGGCCGCCCTGGTCACACAATCGTCTCG
>CAZRNK010000502.1:0-1521 GCA_964601435.1 uncultured Oscillospiraceae bacterium
TCTTATAGCCGATGTTGCCGGCGTTGATGTCCGGGAAGATGAAGGTGTTGGCATGGCCGGCCACAGGGGAGCCGGGGAACTTCAGCTGCCCAACCTCCGGCGCCACGGCGGCGTCGAACTGCATTTCCCCGTCGATGGCCAAATCGGGGGCGGCCGCCTTGGCTTTCTCGCAGGCGTTGCGCATTTTGTCCACGTCCTCGCGCTTGCCGGAGCCCTTGGTAGAATAGCTCAAATAGGCAATTTTAGGCTCAATGCCGAAGGTCTTCGCACACTTGGCCGTCTCCAGGCCAATCTCCACCAGCTCGTCCTCATTGGGCTTGATGTTGATGGCGCAGTCGCCCATGGCCAGCATCTCGTCGTCCCGGACCAGGATGAAGCAGGAGGAGACAATCTTGTTGCCCGGCTTGGTCTTGATGAGCTGCAGGGCGGGGCGGACCGTGTCCGCTGTGGAATAGGTGGCGCCGCCCAGGAGGGCGTCGGCCTTGCCCATCTTCACCAGCATGGTGCCGAAATAGTTGCCCTTGAGCAGGCTGGCGCGGCACTCCTCGGCCGTCATTTTCCCCTTGCGCAGGGCCACCATCTCGTCTACCATGGCGTCCATTTCCCCGTAGGTCTCGGGGTCGATGATTTCAGCGCCGGTGATGTCAAAACCGCCCTCGGCAGCGGCGGCGCGGACCTCCGCCTCCTTGCCGATGAGGATGACGCCCATCAGGCTCTCCTGCAGCAGGCGGCTGGCGGCGGACAAAATCCGCTTGTCCGGGCCCTCGGTGAAGACAATGGTGCGCTTGGTTTTTTTCAGTGTATCAATGAGCTTATCAAACATGGTCTTTCCTCCATATCATAAATAGCATTGGCTATGAATACTTTAACACTTTCCCCGGAAAAGTCAAGGAAAAACATGCCAGGTGCCGTTTTATATCCCGGGTAGAAAGATGCCCGCTCAGTACCGGTTGTTCGTATCCCAGGGATTGCCGCCCGGCGGGGTCTGGCCGCCGTTGGGCCCCGGGCCGTAATAGCTGTCCTGGCCGCTCTCACGCAGCTCCAGAAGCGCGTTGTAATAGTTGGCCATGGTGACATTCATATAGGGCGACACCCACAGGCTCACGAAGGGGATGACGCACAGAAATGCCCAGCCCAGGAAGCTCAAATCCAGCACAAACAGCTCCCCCTTGCGCCCGCGCATCATGGCCTTGCTCATGCTGATGCAGTCCAGGGCCCCCATCTCCGGGTTGTCCAGGAGAATATACAGCGCCAGGCGGTAGCGGTAAGCGGCCACAATGCCGGGAATCACAAACAGCATGCTCCACAGGAAAACGAAAATCCCCATCAGGATTTGCAGCCAGAGCACCCGGAAGAAAATGCCGAAGCTGTCAAACAGCGTGGCGATACCCGCCGGCAGGTGCCGGCTCACCTGGAGCGTATAGAGGACAAACCCTGCCCCCCAGTACCAGCGCCATCAGCTCCAGGGCGATTTGCAGAATCAGCCCCAGGAATGAGGGCCGGAAGTAATAAAAATAATAA
>CAZRNK010000503.1:0-1520 GCA_964601435.1 uncultured Oscillospiraceae bacterium
GGAGGATTTGGCCCAGCTCCTGGCCTGCGCCGGTGCCTTTTCCGAAAAGCACCCGGAGTATCCCCTGGAGGTGGAGACCTATCTCTCCTCCAGCGCCCTGCTGGAGGCCGTCCAGCGGCAGGGGGGCTATGATATATATTTACTGGATGTTGTAATGCCCGCCCCAAACGGCATTGCGCTGGCCCGAAAGCTGCGGGAACGGGGGGAGCGGGCGGAAATCCTTTTTCTTACGGTCTCCCGGGAGTATGGGGTGGATGCCTTTGGCGTCCAGGCCTCGGGCTATCTGGTGAAGCCCTTCCAGCAGGAGGAATTTGACAAGGCGATGCACCTGTGCCTCCAGCGGCTTGCACCGGCGGAGAGCCCCGCTATTTTTCTGAAGACCCGGGAGGGCGTGCGCAAGGTCCGCGTCCGGGATATTCTGCTGGTGGAGAGTTTTAACCACCGGCGAGCCTGCACGTTATGCGATGGAGACGTGCTGGAGACAGGGGCGACACTGACGGAGCTGCACGCACAGCTCCAGCCCTTTGCCGGATTTGTCCAGCCCCACAGGGCCTATATTGTCAACCTGGACTATGTGGTGAGCCTGAATGCCACAGGCATTGTGCTCACAGACGGGCGGCGGGTGCCCGTTGCCCGGAGCGCGTACCAAAAAATTAAGGATGCCTATATAGATTATGCCTTTCTGAAGCTGTAACGGAAGAAGAATTTTATACGGCAAAAGAACCATACATTTCACGCAGAAAAAGCTGCATCTCACGCAGAGTGCAATGCTTTTTCTGCGTTTTTCTTTTATAGTAAATAAGTTGAAGCAGGGGGGAAAACAAGCGAATCATTTTCCGAAAGAATCGCCTCGGCCCCTGCCGGCTGCGCGCCAAAAGAAAATCGGGAAAATTTAAGTTTTGCAAAATTGAAAAGAAGGATATATGCAGGGATGAAAGGAAAACAAGTGCTGACCTGCTGCCTGGTGCTGAGCCTGGTCTTGGGGCTGTGTGCCTGTTCTATGCGGGAAGAGCCTGATTTGGACGAACTGTGGGCATCGGCCATGGCCGACGCAGTTTTCAGCGAGGATGGAGAGACTGCCGAACTGGTCTGCCTGACGCAGGAGGACGAACGGGTTATCTGGGATGAGGATGGGGAGCGGGTGCTCCTGCTCACCTGGCACAACTATGACAGCGAATGCCTCCCCGGCAGCGCCATCGGCGCGGAGGCGGGGGAAATCTGGGCCACTTCTCTGGAGGAGATGGTGGACTGGTATGCCGCCAATGGGGAGGACGTGACGGAGTGGAATCAGCGTTTTGCCCAGCTTCTGGGCGTCCACGCAGACGAGGGCTATACCCGCTTCACCGCCTTTTGGGTTTCCCCGGAGGACGTCATCCGCCCCGCCTATACCACGGATGTGACCGCCGGGGTGGAAAACGGCTATGGGCAGGTGACGGATGCGGACTACAAGGCCTGGTTTGACGGCAATATTATCTGGTCCTATTTTGCCAGCGACTACCCCTGGACCCGCCTGGGCTACA
>CAZRNK010000504.1:0-1508 GCA_964601435.1 uncultured Oscillospiraceae bacterium
GGCCTTGGGATTGAAGCCAGTGGGGTGGGCGGGGTCTGCCACGCCGTGGCGCACCTGGAGGATGTCAATATAGCCCTCGGCCATCTTGGCAAATTCCACGGTATCCATCAGCTTCAGGCCGCCCTCGGGCTCCTCGGCGCTGACCAGGGCGTGGACGACAAAGTCCTGCCCGCAGGCTTTTTTAATCCGGTCGCAGACCATGATGGGGAATTTCGCCCGGTTCTCCAGGCTGCCGCCGAATTCATCGGTGCGGTGGTTGGTCAGCGGGGAGAGGAAGCGGCCCGGGGCCTTGTGGCGGTAGGCCATATGGACGGAAACGGCGTCAAAGCCCAGGGACTTCAGGACGGCGGCCTGCTCGGCATAGCTGTCGGCAATGGCCTCCATCATCTCCAGGGTGTATTCCTTCTGGTCGGTTACAACGTTGGGCTGCATTCCGCCGCTGGCCAGGGTGCCGGAGCTGACATCATAGCCGGGGAAAGCCAGGCAGTCCAGGCTCATGCAGGCCTTGGAATTATAGAAGTGCATGGCGTCGGCCAGGTGAGAGATATAGTTCTGACATTGGGGGTCAAACAAGTCGAAGTGGGGCATATGAGGGATATCTCCGCCCGCAGAGGAGGGCGTCCAGCCCTTGCTGGTAGAGATGCCGCGGACCGTAATCAGGGAGGCGCCGCTTTTCGCCTTTTTGGCAAAGTGGCTGACAATGGACTCAGCGGGGTAGCGCTCCGGCCCCTGCAGGAAGTGGGGCATGGACGAAGAAGCGGTCATGCGGTTTTTCAAAACGAGCTTTCCCACCTTGATGGGGGAGAGCAGATTGGCAAAAGCGTGAGACATAAAATAACCTCCTAACTATCGTTATCCTAATGGTAGCATGCCAGGCGGGGTCTTCCTCTGCTCTAAAACTGATGTTCACTTGCACTATTCCTAGGCTCCTGCATGCCCTCTGCCTGTTCCACCAGGGAGAGGAGGTAGGCAGTGCGCAGGATATATTTGTCCCGGTCGGAGAAAAAGTCCAGGCCGGTGATTTCCTGAATCTTGCCCAGGCGGTAGCGGAGGGTGCTGATGTGGATGTAGAGCTGCTCGGCGGCATCCTTCAGCGTCCGCTGCATCAGGCAGGTGGCCAGGCTGTTCCACAGCTCGGAGTGGTAGTGGGCGTCATAGTCGCCGATGGCCTGTAGCACCTGTTCCCGGAGCTGGCGGTGCTCCGGGGTGCCCAGGATGTGGGTGAGCATTTCGATTTCAAAGAAGTCAGCGTAAAACCAGACATTTTCCCCCGGAGCGGCCAGCCGTCCATAGCCGACGGAGCGCTTGGCCTCTGTATAGGCGGCGTTGAGCTGGGTAAAAGAGCTGCGGGGCTGGCTGCAGCCGGCCTGCAGCGGGGCGGGGGTGGGGATGGCGGACAAGAGCGCGCTCAACTCCCGTTTGAGCCTACGCAGCTGCTGGGCCGGGGCGGCGCCCTCCAGGGGCACCAGCAGGAACTGGCTGCCGGCGATGGTGTGGAGCATATAGGT
>CAZRNK010000505.1:0-1502 GCA_964601435.1 uncultured Oscillospiraceae bacterium
TGGCAATTGCCCGGGCACTGTGCATGAATCCGGAGGTGCTCCTTTTTGATGAGCCGACCTCGGCCTTGGACCCGGAGATGGTGGGCGAGGTCCTGGCGGTTATGCGCCGGCTGGCCTCGGAGGGGATGACCATGATGGTTGTCACCCATGAAAGGGCCTTTGCCCGGGATGTGTCCACCCGGACTGTATTCATGGACGACGGCAGAGTGGTGGAGGAGGGGCCGCCCTCCCAAATCTTCGCCAATCCCACCCAGCAGCGGACGCGGGAATTTCTCAACCGGTATTTCAATCAATAGAGGAGGCGACGGGCGATGACCCAGCAATGTGTAATTACAGTGGCGCGGGGGTTCGGCAGCGGAGGCAAGGAAATTGCCGTTAAGCTGTCTCAGGAGCTGGGAATCAAGTGCTATGAGCACCGGATTTTGACCTTGGCAGCCCAACTGAGCGGCGTAGGCCGGGAGCTGTTTGAGCAGGTGGACGAGAAGGTGCGGCGCAGGCGTATGCTGGGCCTGCTGCGTTCGCTGCCGGCCGCCACCTCACCGCGGGCAGAGGGGAAATTCGTGACGGATGACCAGCTGTTTGCCTATCAGAAGCAGATTATTGAGGAGCTGGCAGACTCGGAGAGCTGCATCATTGTCGGCAAATGCGCAGACTGGTTGCTCCGCGACCGCCCGAATGTCATCAGCGTCTATATCGAGGCACCCCGGCCCTTCTGCCGGAGGCGGATTATGGAGAAAATGGGCGTCACAGAGGCCGTGGCCGACGCGTCCATTTCCCAGACAGATAAATACCGGGCAGAATACTATGCCTACTATACCCACGGGAATTACTGGACAAACCCCGTCAATTATGATTTGACACTCAACAGTGAGCGCGTAGGCGTAGATAACTGTGTGAGGGTTATCAAAAGCTATATGGCTATCAAGTACCCCGGAATTTTTGATGATGAGATAAAACAGGAAGATTTGACCGATTGAACGAATGTATCAATTATTTTATAAGCCCTGCTTTTTGAATCTCCAGTGCAATGGGGCCAGGGATTTCAAGAGGCTTAAGGTTAACCTTTCTATTTGAAGGAGGAAACAACAATGAAGCGAAATGGAAAAAAGAAATGGATGCGCGCACTGAGCTTGACACTGGTCCTAGCGTTGATGATTATCCCCTTTGCCGGATGCAGCAGTGGAGGCGGCAGCGAGACAAGCGCGCCGACGGAATCCGACAGCGGCACGCCGGTATTGCGTGTGGCCATGGAGTGTACCTATGCCCCCTTTAACTGGACACAGACCACCGCTGAGGTGGAGGGCGGCGACGCCGTCCCCTATGGCACCGGCATGGCCGAGCCGATTTACGGGACCAGCTACTACGCCTATGGCTATGACGTCATTATCTCCCAGATGATTGCAGAGGCCCTGGGCTGGGATTTGGAAATCCACCAGAGTGAATG
Source organism: uncultured Oscillospiraceae bacterium (assembly GCA_964601435.1). GTDB lineage: Bacteria > Bacillota > Clostridia > Oscillospirales > Oscillospiraceae > CAZRNK01. The sequence continues at coordinate 1,445 of CAZRNK010000505.1, forward strand.
GACGGCGCTGTCCCTGGGTATGGAGGCCGGTGACTACGATTGCATCATTGCCGGTATG
>CAZRNK010000506.1:0-1500 GCA_964601435.1 uncultured Oscillospiraceae bacterium
GGGGGAAAGCGCAACAATACATTGCTGCTCTTTTGCAAATTCGCTATTGACAATTGTGTCTACTGATGATAGACTATAGATGTCTATTAGGAATAGACGAAAGGAGGCGTGGAAATGGTTCCGTATAAATTGGGGGCGGTAGAGTCCCGCTTTGCCGACATCATCTGGGACAGTGAGCCTGTGGCCACAAGCGCGCTGATTGCGCGCTGTGCCCAGGAGCTTGGGTGGAAGCGGACAACTACGTATACGGTGCTGAAAAAACTCTGCGACAAAGGTCTTTTTCAGGTTCAGGATAGGGAGGTGACTGCCCTGGTTTCCCGGGAGGCGTATTACGCCATGCAGAGCGAGCAGTTTGTAGACGAGACCTTTCACGGCTCTCTTCCGGCCTTTATTGCGGCTTTTACCTCCCGGAAAGCCCTGTCAGAGGAGGAGATTGCGGAAATCAGGCGGATGATTGACGCGTTTGGGGAGGAGGGATAGCATGGAGGGCCTGCATGCTGTGTTTGCGGAAGTCCTGAACCGTTGCATTGGGGCATGCCTGCTGCTGGGTGTGCTGATGCTTCTGCGCCTGGTCCTTCGGCGGGTCTCCGGTCGGCTTACATGCCTGATGTGGGTCCTGGCGGCGGTGTATCTGGTTTTTCCCCTGAGAATTGCCTCGGATTTCTCTATCTATAATTTGGCGGACAGAGGGGTCACAGACTATGGCACTGTGGAATATGTCTCCTATGTTCGCCAGGAGGCCCAGCCGGACCTGACCCTGGACGCCTCGAGTACGGGTGAAGCAGCCTTGGGTCTGGGGACAGAAGCTGTGCAGCCCCAGGCTGTGCCGGAGGCCGCTGTAGCTGCAAAGGAGGAGGTACCTGCCGGCGTGCCGCTGCGCCCGGCCACAGCGGTCTGGCTGCTGGGTGCGGCTGCAATTTTCGCCGGCGCATCGGTATCCTGGTGGCGGCTGCGGCGGCGCGTCCGGGTCTCCATGGCCATAGGGGAGGGGCTCTGGCTCTGCGACAGTATAGATAGCCCCTTTATCTTGGGGCTGATTCATCCCCGCATCTATCTGCCCGCCAATCTGGCGGAAGCGGAGCGGCCCTATGTGATTGCCCATGAGCGGGCCCATCTGGGGCGCGGAGACCACTGGTGGAAGCTTCTGGGTTTCCTGCTGCTGGCAGTTTATTGGTTCAACCCCCTGTGCTGGGTGGCCTACGGCCTCTTCTGCCGGGATGTGGAGTTTGCCTGCGATGAGCGGGTAATAGGCGGCCTCACCGCCGGGGAGCGAAAGGACTATGCCCGTGCCCTCCTTGCGTGTTCTGTGGCAAACACCCGCCTGCTGCCTGTGCCTCTGGCCTTTGGCGAGGTGGGGGTGAAAAAGCGGGTAAAAAATGTGCTGCGCTATAAAAGGCCGGCGGTATGGCTGGTTGCATCGGCCGGAGTGATTTGCGTGATTGTAGGCGTCTGCTTTCTGACTGCGCCCACTGCTGCCCAGGAGGAGCCGGCCCAGACGGC